>JAGATO010000307.1 GCA_017621195.1 Bacillota bacterium
AACGGCACAGGCCCCACAGGAATTCCTCCACCAGCTCCGTGTCGAAATCTCCCACCTTCTCCGTAGGAATCTGCGCGTCGTAATTCAGCGAACACCTTCCGCTGAGATCCAGGGCGCAGAGTACCAGCGCTTCGTCCATGGGAAGGAGGAAGCTGCCGTACCGTCGGATTCCCCGCTTGTCTCCCAGGGCGTCCGCAAAGGCCTGCCCCAGTACAATGCCGATGTCCTCCACCGTGTGGTGGTAGTCCACATCCGTATCTCCGTGACAGGTCACATTCAGTTCAAACCGTCCGTGCCTTGAAAACAGCTCCAGCATGTGGTTCAGAAAGCCGCAGCCGGTGTCGATGTTACAGGAACCGGACTGATCCAGCGCCAACGATACCTTCACCTGGGTTTCCTTCGTCTTCCGTTCGATGTTGCTTTTTCTCATATCAGCCCTCCACAAGTATTTTTGTCACCATACAAAACCGTTCCATTTCCTCTTCGCTGCCGATGGTTACCCTGACGAAATCCACGATCCTGGGATCGGACCAGTGGCGAACTAGAATTCCCTCTTCTCTCAGACGAGTAAAGTACTCTGTACCTCCCATGGTACCGGGTTTCACAAACAGGAAGTTGGCACTGGACGGCAAGACCGTAAAGCCCAGATCCGACAGGAACTGCGCCGTCTTCTCCCGCGTCTTACGGATCCGGCCGGTACATTCCTGAAAGTAAGCCTCATCCTCCATGGCCGCTGCACCGGCCACGATGGACAGGCGATTGACGTTATAGGGATTGAAGCTGAACTTCATCTTGTTCAGGTCCTCCGCCAGTTCAGGAGAGGTCAGGGCAAAGCCCAGACGGGCCCCCGCCAGATTTCTGGACTTGGAGAAGGTCTGAACCACCACTAAATTGTCGTACTTAGACAGAAGTCCTACGCTGCTTTCGCCGCCGAAGTCCACATAAGCTTCGTCCACGATCACCACATCGTCCGGATTTGAAGCCACGATCTCCTCCACCTGAGACCGGCTGAGACAGATCCCCGTAGGTGCGTTGGGATTGGCGATGAGCACCGTTCGCCCCGCGTTTTTATAATCATCGATGTCGATGGTGAAGTCCTCCTTCAGAGCCACGGCCTGCCCGTCCACGCCGAAGGTCTCCGCGAACACCGGATAAAAACCGTAGCTGATCTGCGGGTAGCGAAATCCTCTTTCACCGAAGGCCATGTAACAGAAGGCCAGAATCTCGTCGGACCCGTTTCCCACCATCACCTGACTTCTGTCCACACCGTAACGATGGGCGATGGCGTTCACCAGTGCCCTGGCTTCCGGATCGGAGTACAGCCGCAGCTGCTCCGCCTCCGTCCGATTGATGGCTTCCAGTACTCGTGGGCTGGGCGCATAGGGACTCTCATTGGTGTTCAATTTGATGTATTTTCTCTCCTGCGGCTGTTCGCCGGGAGTGTATGGTTCCATGTTCTGATATCTGCTGTGTAAAAATCGACTCATCTCACTTCTCCTCAAACCGTATGGTCACGCTCTTTCCGTGTCCGTCCAGCCCCTCTCTGGCGGCGAAGTCAGCCACCCGGTCCTTCACCTTCGCAAGCGCTTCTTTCGTATAGTAAAGATAACTGGACTTCTTCAGGAAATCATCCACGCTCAGCGGGCTGGAAAACCGGGCCGTTCCTCCCGTAGGAAGGATGTGGTTCGTTCCCGCAAAGTAGTCGCCCATGGCCTCAGGCGTGTTCTTTCCCAAAAAGACAGAACCGGCATTTCTCACCAGAGGGAGAAGTTCAAACGGTTCGTCCACGCAGAGTTCCAGATGCTCCGGCGCGATGGCGTTGGCCGTCTCTATGGCCTGTTCCATGGAGGAAGCCACGATGATCTTTCCCCGGTTGTCCACGCTGGCCCGGGCGATGGCCTGTCGCGGCAGCTGCGTCAGCTGTACCTCCACCTGCTCCTGCACCGCCTGCGCCAGCTGGCGACTGTCGGTGACCAAAACGGCGCTGGCCATGGTGTCGTGCTCCGCCTGGGACAATAGGTCCGCCGCCACATAGCGGGGATTGGACGTTTTGTCGGCCAGTACCAGAATCTCGCTGGGCCCGGCAATCATGTCGATATCCACCTGACCGAAGACCATACGCTTGGCCGTAGCCACGAACACATTTCCCGGCCCTACGATCTTGTCCACCGCCGGAACGCTCTCCGTTCCGTAAGCCAGAGCTGCCACGGCCTGAGCTCCGCCGGTCTTGACCATCTTCGTAACGCCGGCGATGGCTGCCGCCGCCAGAATGGGCGCCGCAATGGTGCCGTTCTCGTCGGGAGGCGTCACCATGACGATCTCCGAAACCCCGGCAATCTTAGCCGGAACGGCGTTCATCAAAACGCTGGACGGATAGCTGGCCGTTCCTCCGGGAACGTAAATTCCCACCTTAGCAAGGGGGGTCACCTTCTGTCCCAGAACGATGCCGTCCTCCTTGCGGATCTCGTAGCCGCTGCGCAGCTGTTTTTCGTGGTACTGTCGGATGTTGGCCTCCGCCTGCTTCAGCGTTTCGATGAAATAGTCGTCGATTTTTGCCATAGCTTCTTCGATTTCGTCCCCGCTGACCACCAGCTCCGTCAGATCGGCTCCATCGAACCTCTTCGCGTATTCCTTCAGCGCACGGTCGCCGTCCCGGCGCACCGTATCTATGATCTCCGCCACGATTCCGGACACATCTTTCTGTTCTTCCTGGCTGCGATCCAATACCTCTTTCAGGGATAATTCCTGTAAATCGTAAATCTTCATCATAATGATCTGTCTCCTTTTACGGCAGCTGCCAGCTTCGCCGTCATTCGGCTGATGATCTCGTTCTGGAACTTGAAGCTGGTCTTGTTAGCGATGAATCTGGCGCTGATGGGAAGGAATTCCTCGAGGATCTGCAGATCGTTTTCACGGATGGTGTTTCCCGATTCCACGATGTCCACGATCACGTCCGACAGCCCCAGAATGGGCGCCAGCTCGATACTTCCGTTCAGCTTGATGATATCGATATCCCGGTTCTGACCGGCATAATACTGCTTGGCGATGTTCACGAACTTGGTGGCCACCCGCAGAGGCCGATCCTTGTCTTCGATGTATCCGTTCCGGGCAGCTACACACATGCGGCACTTTCCCAGTCCCAGATCCAGAAGCTCATACACGTCGGGACGGCTTTCCAGCAGGATGTCCTTTCCCACGATCCCCACGTCAGCGGCGTGGTGTTCCACGTAGATGGCAACATCGCTGGGCTTGACCAGCAGGTAGCGGACGTTGTTTTCCGGATTTTCAAAGATCAGCTTCCGGTTCGGTTCGTAGATGGACTTGCAGTCGTAACCGATGGTCGAAAGCAATTCGTAGACCTGATCGCCCAATCTTCCCTTGGGCAGAGCAATGTTCAGCATGTCTCCTTCCCTCCTGCGGCAAGCGCTTCGCCGTTCTGCGCGCTTGCGGCTTCCTTCAGCGCACCGTCCTCCCAACGGTAGATTCTCTCCGCCCGCAGCTGAGGCGGTACACTCCTCTCGGCCCGAACCCGCAGGCCCTGCTTCGTCAGAGCCTGAATCTGAGCCGTCAGTTCCTTCAAATCTGCATCCGCGTCATAGAGCACCAGGGCTTCCACGTCGAAATCGCCCGGCGTCAGTGGTACGCGGCTCATCTCCGATAAATAGATGGCAAACCCGATGCCGCCGCAGTCCTTGCCCAGCTTCTTCACCATGCCGTCGTACTGACCGCCGGCAAGCACGTTCCTGGGCAGCTGTTCCAGATATCCCTGAAAGATGATACCGTTGTAATAGTCGATGTCGTTCAGCAGGGAGAAATCCAGCTGCAGCTTTTTCGCCAGTCCTACAGACTTCATCACGTGGTAGATCTGTTCCAGATCCTCCACCGCCCGCTCCATGGTTCTGTTTCTCACCAGCCGTTTGGCTTTTTTCAGCGTATCGGGAAACTTTCCGTATAATGTAGGAAGAGACGCCAGATCGTCGCACTCCCTCTGACTCAATCCTGCCCTGCGCGCCTCGCTTCGCAGTTCAAAGGCGTTTTTCGCCCGGATCAGATCCAGTATGATCTGTTTCTGGTCATCGTTCAAAGCCATGGGCTCCATCAGTCCAGTGACGAAATCCATGTTGGACACCTCCAGCAGATAATGATCCGACAGCTGGGCCAAACTGCGCTCCGCCAACGTCAGCACTTCGATGACGGAGTACAGATCCACGTCACCCATGACCTCCAGACCCATCTGGCTGATCTCCTTATAGGTGTGACTTTCCTTACTCTCCCGATACACGTTTTCGATGTAATATAGCTTTTCCCTGGTTCCCCGGGTGGCCTTGCTGTTCTTGATGATTGACAGAGTCACGTCCGGCTTCAGAGCCAGCAGCTTTCCGTCCAGATCGGTGAAGGTGATGATGTTCTCGCTGGCGAGAAAGCTCTGGTTCTTCGCATACAGGCTGTATTCCTCAAACCGCCCCATGCGGTATTTCTTATATCCGTACTGTTCGTAGACGCCGCGCAGCTTCAGCGTGGCCAGTTCCTCCGGCCGCAGCGTACCGGTCTGCAATCTCATGGTCGTTTCCTTTCTGTTCTCCGTCATGGTAAAGCCTGCGATCCTGCACCGCCACAACGGTGTTTGGTTCGATACTTTATTATGATAAAGTGATAAATTGATAAATCAATAGTGTCATATTACCACATCTTTCCCCATTTGTACAGTAATTTTTATATTATCACAAATATTTTTTTCGTTCAATGGAGGCTCCTCCCTGACGAGTCCGCTTATTGACACGATTTGACGAACGCGGTATAATTAAAAGCCGACTTGTATTGTAGGTTTATTATAATCCGCAGGTCTATTATGATGAAATGAGGCTTCAAACCATGCTGAATCAATTTTCAAGAACACAACTTCTCTTCGGTGAAGACAATATGAAAAAAATATACCGAGCTCGTGTGGCCGTCTTCGGCATCGGCGGCGTGGGAGGCTATACGGTGGAAGCCCTGGCCCGCAGCGGTGTGGGAACGCTGGATCTGATCGACGATGACAAGGTCTGCCTGACCAACCTGAACCGACAGATCATCGCCACCCGTTCCACCGTAGGAAAATACAAGGTGGATGTGGCGAAAGATCGGATTTTGGACATCAATCCCGATGCCGTGGTCAACACCTATCGGACGTTCTACATGCCCGATACCGCTCATCTGTTCGACTTCACTCAATACGACTACGTGGTGGACGCCATCGATACGGTGACGGGAAAGATCGCTCTGGTGGAACAGGCCGAAGCCGCCGGCGTACCCATCATCAGCAGCATGGGAGCCGGGAACAAGATCGACGCCACCGCGTTCGAAGTGGCGGACATCTACCAGACGTCGGTCTGCCCCCTGGCCAAGGTCATGCGCAAGGAGCTGCGAAACCGGGGCATTCAAAAGCTGAAGGTGGTCTACTCCAAAGAACCGGCCATGACTCCCATCGACGACATGTCCATCAGCTGCCGGGCCAACTGCATCTGCCCTCCCGGCACGGCAAGAAAATGTACGCAGCGCCGCCAGGTTCCCGGAAGCAACGCTTTCGTTCCCTCCGTAGCCGGGCTGATCATCGCCGGTGAAGTGATCAAGGACCTGTGCGGAATGTGAAAGGAGCCGTAATGGAAGCCTACTATTATAATCAGATGGACAAGCTTCAACAGAGCGCCTACCACGCCATGAAAGAAGGCATCACCGCTCTGCAGACTTCCTTCTCCGTTCCCCGTCTGGAACCGCGTCAGTTCTCCGACGTCTTCTTCAAGCTGCGTCTCGATCACCCGGAGATCTTCTACGTAACTTCCTTCACCTATCGCTTTTATGAGGACGCCTCCCGTGTAGAATTTGTTCCGGAATACCTGTTCGACAAAAACAAGATCCGCGACCATCAGAAGGCCATGGAATCCCGGATCCGCAAGCTGCTCCTTCCCCTGCAGGGAAAGACCGACTTGGAAAAGGAACAGTACATCCACGACTTCCTCTGCCGCAGCGTCCGCTACGACAATCTGAAAAAGCCCTACTCTCACGAGATCATCGGCCCCTTGGGCCAGGGCGTCAGCGTCTGCGAGGGCATCGCCAAGGCGGTGAAGGTCCTCTGTGACCAGCTGGGACTGTGGTGCATCATCGTCATCTGCGATGCCGATCCTCAAAACGGCGTGAAATATCGACACGCCTGGAATCTGATCCGGCTGAACCGCCAGTATTACCACCTGGACGCCACCTTCGACAACACCCTGACCAACGGCCATCAGAGCGCATACGACGGAAGCGCCGTTCCTCTTCCGCGCGATCCGAAGGCGCCGATCCGCTACGACTACTTCAATCTCTGCGACGATCAGATCTATCGCGACCATCGCCGGGCCATGTATCCCGTCCCCGCCTGCATCGATTCCTCCCGGTTCTATTATAAGGAAGCGAAGCTTTCCTTCACGAAGCCGGAGGACGTGACAAAGCGCTCATTACAGGCGATTCGCAAGAAACAGCCGCTGATCTTTCACTGGCGCGGCGGTTATCTGACGCGGGAGGTTCTTCAGCAGCTGATGGAACGGATCCGCGAAGCCGCCAAAGAAAAAGACGTGCACGCTGTGGTGCACGTCAACTGGCCTCAGGCTGTGCTGAGAGCCGATTTTGTTTCGGAATCCGTTTCGGAAGATGTGATCGCCGATGAAGGCGACGAAAGCAACGATCTCTGAACCCCCTATTCCTTCCATTTCTTTGCCAGAGGAATCATAACCCCGCCCACGCCGTTGGCTGCGGTGATCACCAGCGTCCGGAGCAACGCCTGGCCCGACCAGACGTCTGCCACGGAAAAGTAGAACATATCCGCAATGCAGTGTTCGAAGCCACTGAGGATGAAGGCCGCTACGCAGACGAATAAGATGGCGGGGTTTTTCGTCTGTTTATATCCTTCCACCGCAATGTACATCAGCGCACCGCAGAAGATCCCCAGAAGAAACAGACTGGTCATGGAGTCATTCAGCTTCACACTGCACATTCCCGCCGCCGTTTCGGCGATCCCGTGAATCCGGCTGGCGTTGGCTCCCATGGCCGCCAGCCACGTACCGATCCAGTTTCCGATCCATATCACCGCCAGATCCACCAGATAGGCAGGCGGCTGCTCCACCAGATAACCTACCTTTCCCGTAAACAGATTCAGTCCATGAACGCAGATGGTGTACAGACCTACCGTGAACATCAGTGCTCCGATGACTTTGTTTTCCAATGACAGAAAAACGATGCCTCCCATGCCGATGGACGCTCCTCCCAGAATGGCCAGAATCAAAGTTCTCACATAATATGACGCACGTTTCATTTCTCCCATATCCTTTCCCGTAATATGAATTCAGCGTAACCAAAAACCGACACGACCGGGCCTTTGGCGCCCAGACGGTCGGCTTTGTTCAGTTATACTTCACACGGGATCTCCCGTTTCATTCCGTCAGTCATATAACTACCATAAGTATATCATTCGTCTTTTCACTTTGCAATGAAAATCTGAAAGAAATAATATTCGATACGTCTTATTCCTTCTTCTCCAATTTAATCTTTTTTATCGCCCGTCCGCCGAACAAATCCCAGACCTGAATCAGGATTTCTCCCTCCCCGTCTCCGAAGCGATCCCCCAGCATTTCATACTGCAGCGGCAGTCCGCCCTTTTCCCGGATCATCATCTGCTGGGGACGCAGGATGCCGTCGGAGCCCGGTATCGTATCGACACACCAGAAATTAACCAGACACAGGCTGTCCCGTTTCGTCAGCCGCTTCACCGTCCGGGTGTTCTTTTCATCCAACATTTCATAGACCGCCTTCGGAGGAACGTAGTCCGTCAGCTTCACCGTCAGGAGCAGCTTGTCGGAAACGCCGGCCTGACAAACGGTGGCCTCCGCCTCCAATCCTCCCTGACCGTAGCCTGCCTTCGCTGCAGCAGCGGATCGCAATTCCGTCTCTGGCCTTTCGGCAGCAACGGCTTCCCACATGGTAAAATCCGCTCCCAGATTCCACAGCCGCTTCTCCGTCTCCGCCACGGCCAGCCGTCCGGAATCGCAGGCGATCCACCGGCGTCCCATCTTCTCCGCCACTGCCGGCAGCGTTCCGGATCCGCAGAAGAAGTCAGCGCACAGATCTCCTTCCTCCGTACAGCTCTCCAGAATCTGGCGGATCAGGGTTTCCGGCTTCTGCGTGGCATAGCCGGTCCGTTCGGAAGAGGTCCGTCCCACCATGTCGATCTGCCACACGTCCTTCTTGTTGACCATGGTATACCAGCCCAGCTCGTCCTTATATTCCTTCACTCCCTTAAACCGATACGGCTTGTAGCCGCGATTGTAGGATTTTTCCTGCTGGGCCTTGAAATAATATTTTTTCGACTTTCCGTAGTACAGCAGCGTGTCGTGCTTCCGGGCAAACCGGCGGCGACTCACACCGCCCGATTTATAATTCCAGACCACTTCGTTGATGAAGTTCTCCTGGCCGAAGATTTCGTCGGCGATGACCTTCACATAGTGAACAGCATGCCAGTCCAGGTGGATCCACAGTCCTCCATCCTCGGCTAACAGCTCCCGGATCAGGATGAGGCGGTAGGCCAACATGGACAGGTATTCTTCCATTCCGTTTTCCCAAGTATCACGATAGGCCTTTTGCTTCACTGCTGCCAGCTTGATCTTGTCCGTATCTACCTTCACTTCGGCGGCGTAGTCCGCATTGGAGAAAAACGGCGGATCGATGTAGACCAGCTTCAGCTTTCCCGCCATGTTCTTCTCGCGCAAAAGCCATTCCATGAAAGTGCCGTTATCGCCGGCAGCCAGCAGGTTGTCCGCCGACGTTCCGCGAAGCAGCTCCTGCCGTTGGGCGAAGCTCCACAGCGGCGGATGGTTCTTCTTGAATTCGTATTCTGCCTTGCACTCGTCCACGACGTTGCACAGTTTGTGAAGCAGGCTCATATCAGTCCCTCCTCAGCGCAGTACGCCGATCAGATCATAACGTCCGATCTTCTTCAGCGCCTTTTCTACCAGCGGTCGATTTTCTTTTTTATTAAAATGCAGAAGGGCTCTCTGCATCTTCTTCTCCTCCAAGGTTTTCGCCACGTAGACCGGCTCGCCCGTGAAGGGATCCTTTTCCGTATAGTATTCACAGGTGGCCAGCGTTCCCGGCGTGGGATAGAAGTCCTGAACCTGATCGGGAACAAAGCCCGTTTTCTTCAAGAAAAGGGCCAACTCCACCGCATCGTTCAGATCGGATCCGGGATGGGAGGAAATAAAATACGGAATCATGTACTGCTTCAGTCCCAGCCGTTCATTGGTCTCCTTGTACTTCTTCCGAAACGCTTCGAACACCGACTTCTCCGGCTTTCTCATCCGGGCCAGAACACGGGCGGAGCAATGCTCCGGTGCCACCTTCAGCGTTCCGCTGATGTGATATTTGCACAGTTCTTCCATGAAGTCGGTCTTTTTGTCGGCCATCAGGTAATCGAAGCGAATCCCCGACCGGATGAACACCTTCTTGACTCCTGAAACCTTCCGAACGGCCCGCAGCACGTCCAGATAGTCGCTGTGATCGATCTTCATCTGGCCGCAGGGCTTCGGATAGAGGCAATCCCGATGCTTGCAGACACCGTGTTCCAGCTGCTTGTCACAGGCCGGACCGCGGAAGTTGGCCGTAGGGCCTCCCACGTCGTGAATATAACCTTTGAAGTTGGGCTTCTTCGCCAGCCGCTCTGCTTCTTTCACGATGGAAGCCTTGCTTCTGGCCCGTACCTCCCGCCCCTGATGGTAGGTCAGGGCGCAGAAGGCGCAGCCGCCGAAGCAGCCGCGATTAGACACGATGGAAAACTCCACTTCTTTGATCCCGGGAACGCCTCCCAGCGCTTCATAGGAAGGATGGTACGTTCCCTCGTAGGGCAGCTCGTAGATCTCGTCCAGTTCTTCCGTCGACAGAGGCTCCTGAGGCGGATTCTGCACTACGGCCAAATGATCCTCATACCGTTCCACCAGACGCTTCCCTTTGATCCATTCGTTGTTTCGGTACTGTATGGCAAAGCTCTTTCCGTAGGCGTCCTTGTTTTCTTTCACCTCGCTCCAGGGCGGCAGAATCTCCGTATCGTCGAAGGCCGTATAATCCTCGTCGCTCTCCGTTCCTCTCACCACCGTTCCGCGAATCCAGGTGACATCCCTGGCTTCCAGACCGGAATCCAGCGCTTCGGCGATCTCGATGACGGCTCGTTCTCCCATGCCATAGATCAGGATGTCGGCCTTGGCATCCAGGAGGATCGAACGGCGTACTCTGTCCTCCCAGTAATCGTAGTGCGCCAGGCGGCGAAGGCTGGCTTCGATCCCTCCGATGATGACGGGAACGCCCTTATAGGCTTCCTTCGCCCGGCTGCTGTAGACGATTACCGCCCGATCCGGGCGGTTTCCTGTCTTTCCTCCGGGGGAATAGCTGTCCTGTCTGCGGCGATGCTTGAAGACCGAATAGTGGTTCACCATGGAATCCACGTTACCGGCATTGATCAGAAATCCCAGCCGCGGACGGCCAAAGCGGCGGAAATCCTCTGCAGAACGCCAATCCGGCTGAGCCAGAATGGCCACCTTATAGCCGAACCGTTCCAGCTGTCGGCTGATGATGGCCGTTCCGAAGGACGGATGATCCACATAGGCATCTCCCGTTACCAGGACGAAATCCGGCTGTTCCCAGCCCCGCTGCTCCATTTCTTCTTTCGTTATGGGTAAAAACGCCATACCTTCCTCCCTATCTTTCAATGACAAAAAGCGAAACCGGAATGGCCACCGCTTTCGCTTCTGTTTTCGTTATTGTACCAGACTGACCCGTACCGCTTTGGTTGGAATCTCGTTGACGATGGCGATCTCCTCCGTCAGAATGTCCGGTCCGGGCGACGCCGGCGCCAGTCCGTTCTGAGGGCTGGTCTCCGACACCGATGCGCTGAACTGTCGGCACAGCTCCTCATACTCGGCCTTGGAAAACTCCGTCAATCTGGCGTTGTCCATGGCCAGAGCCACGCCGCCCTCGGCAACGCCCAACCGAATCAGCTGCGATCCGGGAAACTGACCGTCGTAGTATTCCGTCAGTATGGTTTCGATCGCTTTGGGCAGGTTCTTGGTAGCCGATGTGACCACCGTTTCCGACTGATCGGACTGATCCGAATCCACGCCGATCACCTTTCCGCCGGAAAGCTCCGCCGCTTCCATCACCGACTGACCGGCGCTTCCGCAGCAGGCGAAGATGACCTCCACGCCGCCGTCATACCAGCTTTTCGCCAGCTCTGCCACATCCTCACCGGGCTGAAAATGACCCAGGTAATGATACTTTAGATCGATTTGATCCACGTTCAGCTTCCGTGCCGCCGCATCGGCTCCCTGAACGAAGCCGTACCCGAACCGGATCACCGAGGGTAGTTCCTTTCCGCCCAGAAATCCCAGCGTTCGATATCCCTCCATCACGGCCGCATATCCGGCCATGTATCCCGCTTCTTCTTCTTTGAAGGCCACGCCGGTAATGTTATCGTGAAGCATGGCCTCTGCATCGGAATTCTCAGCCATATCGGGACCGTCCACGATGATGAAGCTAACGTCCAGATATTCCAGTTCCATGGAAAAGACCGCCTGTTCGAAGTCGCTGCCGCCTACCACTAAAACGCGAGCTCCTTCGGAGATGGCCTGATTCATGGTCTCCTTACAGTCTTCGATATCGTCGGAACCCACGCTGAACCACTGGCAGGTGACGCCATTGCTCTGGGCAAAGGTCTCGATTCCGTTCCAGATTCCCTGGCCGTAGGGATCCTCCTCCACGGAGTCCTCTTTCATGATCAGCGCGATCTCGCAGGGCGTTCCCTTCACTTTCGCCACATCCGCTTCACCGCTGCGACCGCATCCCATCAGGGAAAAGACCATACAGATCGCTAACAAAAAAACCAGTTTACGCTTCATATACAAACCTCTTGTCTCATATTTCTTTCATTATACCCCAAAATCCATCTTAAAAAAAGTCCTTCCCATAGAAAAACTGCCCGGAGACTTCAGGCAGTTTATTCTGTCATTCGAAGTATATCTCAGCCGATGAACATCTGGACCCAATAGGTGTTTCCCGAAGCGTCCGTGCAGTATCCTACACCCAGCTTGGTATACTTCCCGTTGAGAATATTGGCCCGGTGTCCCGGAGATAGCATCCAGTCCACCATGACTTCTTCGACGGACTCCTGTCCCATGGCGATGTTTTCCCCTGCGGTTCGAAAACTGATCCCGAACTTCTTCATCATGTCGAAGGGCGATCCATAGGTGGGCGAAGTGTGATCGAAATACTGTCGATCCTGCATATCCTCCGCCTTGGTCTGTGCCACTTTGGTCAGATTCTCCGACAGAGTCAGTTCCGCAAGGCCCGCGGCCCGACGATAGGCATTGACTTCATCCAGCATGTCTTCCGCTGTGGATTTGGCCGGAAGAATGATCACGTTCTCTCCCGCTCCCCATTCCGCCAACCACTCGTCTTCCGTCACCCAATTTGTATTCTCACGGTTCGAAGCCATTCCCTGATCCGGAACCATTCCCGGGGCTGCCATCATCAGCGCCATTCCCAGAGCGATTCCCATTTTCAAATACAGCATAGCATTTCCTCCTTACACGCTCCTTTTATTTATTATACTAGCCCCGTCTCCATGTAGCAAGGCCTTCCCTGCATTTGAAATTTTTCTAACAAGGGTACATTTTAAACATCTTCTGCGAAAAATGAAAGAAGATACAAAAAACTGCCCGGAGGCTTCGGGCAGTTTTTTGTGTCGGTGAGTGATTCCTAACGAATAAACATCTGTACCCAGTATCCGTTTCCTGCACTGTCAATGCAATAACCGACGCCCAGCTGGGTATAGCTGCTGCTGAGTATGTTAGCTCTGTGGCCGGAGGAATTCATCCATCCTTTCATGACCGCATCCACGGTCCGGTATCCTTTGGCGATGTTTTCACCCGCCGAGCGATAGCTGATGCCGAATTTTTTCATCATGTCAAAGGGTGATCCATAGGTGGGCGACGTATGGCTGAAATAGCCCTGATCCCGCATGTCCTCCGCTTTGATCTGAGCCACCCTTGACAGCTCCGTGGACAATGTCAGTTCATCCAGCCCTGCGGCGCGGCGTTGGCCGTTGACGCTCTCCAGCATTTCCGCGGCAACCGCTGACGCGGTCTGATCGCTCTGGTTCCAACCCCAATTCCATCCATTGCAATATGTACCGTCTTCTTTCGGGATGATCTGATAGCACATCTTTCTATTCTGCATCTTCTGATCTGTTCTTTCCAAGTTGTATGCTGCGTCTTTTCCCTGACCGTAGGCCATTCCCGGTACGAGCATGACCATGGTCAGCCCGATGGCTGATGCTCTTACTTTCCAATACTTCATCGTTTCGTCCTCCTTTTGATTGTTCCAATCCCTCCCCCTTTTGCAAACCGTTCGGCGTCCCGAACGTAATTCCATTATAAAAGCCCTGCCCCCATGGGACAAGGCCTCGAATATTTCCTGTCTTTCCACAATGTTCACTGGTTGGACATCTCCGCCAGAAAATGACGCAGAATCCTGGCTGTGATTCCCCAGATGACATGTTCCTCCCAGCGATAGATGGGCACAGTGTAACGTCCCTTGCGCCAGTTGTACTTGTCGGGACAGTCGCCCAGACGCTCGTAGGGAAAATCCTCTCCGATCTTCGGCTCCACTTCGTATTCGTATACGAAGGGCTCCCTTTCTTCGAAGAAAGACAGCGGCGCCAGAAACAGCTCATAAACCTCCTGAGGATTGATCCTGGCCGCCTTCACATCCTCGTAGGCGATGACTCCCACGAAGGTATCGATCTGCATGTTGGTGTAGTTGCACATGGAGTCGAACTGTCCCAGAATGCGGATCCTGTAAGACGGAATCCCCGTCTCTTCCTGAGTCTCCCGGATCGCACACTCCACTGGCGTTTCCTTCCCCTCCAGCCGTCCTCCCGGAAAGCAGATTTCCCCCGGCTGGGACACGCTGTTGGAGCGCACCTCAAACAGAACATACAGTTCATCCTTCCACCAGACCAGCGGAATCAGCACAGCACAGTGACGCTTCATCTCCATGATGCCCGGTTTTCTTCCTTCTAAAAACATTGCCGCTGTTCTGAGATCCATTTACCTTCCCTCCTGACGGGGCTTTTTCGCCCCAGCCGAAACTCATTTTTTGTTTCCGGACATGTTTATGTAAGAGCCGATGGCCATGACGACAACTCCGGCTACCGTATTCCACAGAATGGGTTCCTTCATGACCACCAGCGCGATCACCGGCGCCATCATGGGCTTCAGAAAGAATACCACGGACCCCTTCGCCGCGCTTCCCAACTCAATGGCCTTGAAGTAAAACAGATACCCCATACCTGTAACCACCACGCCTACGTAGATCAGAGGCAGGATATTGGCCATGGAAATTCCACCGAAGGTGGGACGACCCATAAAACCGGTCAGAATCAGCAGGACGATGCCGCCGATGATAAAGCTGATGGAAGTCTGGGGAAGTCCGCCGATCCTTCCGATGCTCTTCTTTCCCAGAGCCGTATACAGGCCGAAGGTCACGGCTGCCATCAGGCTCATGGAAATTCCCTTCAGCGTATTTCCGGGGGCCATATCCCAGGGCTTCGCGATGATCACCAGACCCACCAGGCTGATGGCCAGGGCCAGCAGCTTGCGCTTATTCAGCTTTTCCTCCGTCAGGAAGTGAGCAAACAGCATGGTGAACATGGGATTGCAGGAGAACACCACCGCCGATGTGGAAGCGTTGGAATACATGACACCGAACTGGAAGAAGAGCATGCTGACGCAGATGCAGAAAACTCCCAAAAACGACAGGTACCCGTAATCCTTTCCCGTCAGATGGACGTCTCTTTTCTTCAGTCCGGAAACAGCCATGGGCAGCAGGCACAGACCGCCGATCAAAAAGCGCAGCGCCGTCAGCTGCAGCGGATCGAAGGATGCCCCGGACAGCTTCAGCGCTACCTCCATGGTGCTGAAGGTGAAAGCGCCCAGAATGACGTAGATAATTACTTGAACATTATTGCTTTTCTCTTTCATGCTTATTCCTCTTCTTGATCTAAAAACATTATACCAACTACATTATTATATCAACAAAAAAACCCCTTGAAAAGGAGGCTTTTGCTTAATTTTCTGTTTTCATGGTTCATAGCCTTTTGCCGGCGTTTTATAACCCGCTTTTTTCAAAGCACAAGTTCTGTCACAAGCCACAAGGCCAGACAGATCAGACCAATCGTAGCCCAATACAGCAGTTCCACCTTCCGATTATTTTTAAAGATATATCGGTTGTAGGGGAGAAAACGCGCCACAATGGCAGGAAGCAAGAAGAGCAATAGGATCATATAGCGGGGTACATGCTTTGCAGTGATAGAATCCCACTTTGCCGCACTGGACAACATCACCAAAAAAGAGAGCAGAGATATGCTCCATGCACGTGAAAGCGGTAAGCCGTAAGAATTGGGAAACTCCGGGTCAGGCAGCAGCAACATAATCCTTCCCATATCCCACCATGCGTCTTTCCAGCGCTTTCTGTCCATTTTATCTATAAACCCACATCTTATACCACGTATCAAAACCCATACTATTCTTTTTCATATTATCCTCCTTATCAATTTATCTGCGTTTTTTTCTGATAAATATCCATGATATTCACACAGCTAATATTAATATATTATCAAAACTTTATATAGTTGTCACTATATATTTAGAATTTTTGATAAATTATATTTTTCTTTTCTATGTTGCACAAAAGATACGAAAAAATCATTCCCACAGATAATTTTCCTCTTAACCTATGTGTATAACATACCACAGAGAAAACAAAATATAGAATACAAAAAGATGCCGTACAATCATCAATATAAAATGACTGTACAGCATCCATATTAATTTATCATATGTTCGTTTTCGCTTAGTTCAAAATTTCGTACTGCTTGATGTAATCACCGATCTCATCGATGTCCGCGCTGATGCTCACTACGAAATCCGGGCCGTACATTTCAGAGATCTTGGACAGACGGCTCAGGAACTCTTCCAGATGTTCAATCTTAACATCGGTATGCTTCAAAATACTGTCGATGAAGATCATCTGGATATCGTGGTCGGAACTGATGATTCCGTAGACGAAACCGATGTATTCATCGATGTTGGTGATATGCGGGTATTCTTCCATACTTACCACTCTGATTCTGTACTTTAAGTCCAGCATCAGTCTGTTGTTCTTGTTTATGAAAACGATGCTGCCGTCTCTCTGTTCCAGACTCTGGTTAGCGAGATCGATCATCTGCTTTGTTTTTCCGCTTCCTTTGTGTCCAATCAGTAATTTTACCATTGGC
>JAGATO010000308.1 GCA_017621195.1 Bacillota bacterium
CGGAATAGTCGGCTTCCACCGCATAATCCCGAACGCGGTAGCGCTGGTTTCCGTAGATTTTATAGTATTTATGTTCGTTGTTTTCGATTTTAATGCCGTAATCCGCTAAGACCGCCAGAGTCAGATCCACGTAGGAAGCGGATTGCAGCGGCGTTTCCAGAAGGATCAGGCTGTCCTGAGACAGCAGGGGCAGAGCCAGAAGCAGTCCGGTGATGAACTGAGAGCTGACGTCCCCGGGAAGGCGGAATACGCCGGGCGACAGAGGCCCGCGCACCGTAAGACTGCCGTCTTTGCGGCGGAAAGAAACACCCTTTCCTCCGAGACACGTCTCGTAGACGTCCAGGGGACGCTCCATCAGGCGGCCGCGTCCGGTGAAGGTGACCTCCGAGCCGTACAGGGCAGCCAGCGGAATGAGAAAGCGTAGGGTGGAGCCGGATTCGCCGCAGTCCAGCGTTGTCGGCGTCCGCAGCCGCGAGGCCCGGCCAGATTCAATGCGCCAGGAATCGCTGTTGCCGCTGGCTTTGTTGGTGTCGTCGGCTTCGCTGTCGAGGGAAGAAAGCTCCGCTCCCAGGGCGGATAGGCAGCGGATGGTGGCGCGGATGTCGTCGTTGTCACCCGCGTTTCGCACTGTTCCTCCGCCGGCCAGTGCGCCGCAGATCAGCGCCCGATGGCCCACGCTCTTCGACGGAGGCAGAAAGATCTGACCGGAAGGAAACCGGTCGATGCGTAAGATATCGTTCATGTCATTTCCCCCAAACGGCGTCCAGCTGCTGCATTCTCTGGATCAGCTCTTCCTTCGTGACGGTTTCCACACAGGCTTCGCCCAGATTCTTTAAAAGGATCAGTCGGATCCGGGAGCCGTCGGCCTTCTTGTCGATGAGCATGTGCTCCGCCATGGCAGAGGGAGGAATGTCGGTGGATACGGGAAGCCCGAACCGCTGGCACAGCCGGATCAGGGCGGGAGCCGGATCCTCTTCGGTGACGCCGGTCAGACGGCCGTAGGCCATGGCCAACAGCATGCCCAGAGCTACGGCTTCTCCGTGAATGTAGCGACGGTAGCTACCGATGGTCTCCATGGCGTGGCCGAAGGTGTGACCGAAGTTCAGAAGCATCCGCCGTCCCGTATCGCGTTCGTCCTCCTCCACCACGATCCGCTTCAGGTCGCAGCAGCGGTGGACGATATAGGGCATCCGCTCCATCAGTTCGCTGCGGTCGGAACATCCTTCCAGAAATGCAAAGAAGGAGCGGTCGAAGATGCAGCCGTACTTGATGACCTCCGCCATGCCGCCGGCGAATTCCCGGGCGCTGAGGGAGGCCAGGAGGCTGGTGTCCGAAATGACCAGGCGGGGCTGCCAGAAGGCGCCTACCAGATTCTTTCCGCTCTCCAGGTTGACGGCGGTTTTTCCGCCAACGCCGGAATCCACCTGAGCCAGAAGCGTGGTGGGGATCTGTACGAAGGCGATGCCGCGCATGTAGCAGGCTGCGGCGAAGCCGCCCAGGTCACCGGCCACACCTCCGCCCAGAACGATCAGCAGATCGCTGCGGGTCAGACCGTGAGAGGCCATGAAATCCAGCAGGTGTTCCAGCACCTTCATGGATTTGGACTGCTCGCCGGGGGCGACGGAAAAGACGGCGGCGGAAATGCCGGCGGCCGACAGGCTCTGTTCCAGGCGGCTGCCGTAGAGATCCCGGACCGTGTCGTCCGTCAGAACCACGGCGCGGGATCCGGACCAGACGCGGCGGATCAGCGTTCCCGCCTGATCCAGAAGGCCGTGGCCCGTGAGAATATCGTATGAATGTTCGTTTAAATCGATGTGAAGTCGTTCCATGGTGTTCTCCCTATCGCTTTAACATGGTCTGCTTGTTGGTGTTGGCCGTATCCAACAGCCGGTACAGCTTGTCCGCATTCCCGGACGCGATGGCGTCCCGCATTTGGGTGACGGCGTCCAGAAAGTTGTCCATGTGAGGCAGCATGGCGCTGCCGTTTTCTAAAAATAGCTCGGTCCACAGCTTCGGATTGATGTAGGAAACCCGGGTGCAGTCCCGGAAGGCTCCGGCGGTGTAGGCGCGGCTCATGTCGGGATGGTAGTGGATGCAGAGGCAGGTGGCGGCTACGTGCATCAGATCGCTGGTATAGGCGATGATGTCGTCGTGCTTTTTCGGATCGGCTACGTCGAAGCGATCCGCGCCCATGTAGGCGCCCAGCTCTTTCATATACTCCACCGTTTCCGGGTGGGTGGACGGCAGGGGGATGATCAGAAACCCGGTGTTTTGAAACAGGGTTCCGTCGGCGTTGTCGAAGCCGCTGACTTCCTTTCCGGCCATGGGATGGATCCCTACGTATTCAAATGTGTCGCTGAGGGATGGCGTCAGATCCCGATAGAGGCGTTCCTTGCTTCCGCAGACATCGGAAACTACCGCTCCCTGTCGGAAGCGGTCCCTGTTTTCGGCTACAATCTGTAAAACGTGGTGTGGATACGTGCAAAAGATCACGAGGTCGGCGTGGGGAATACCTTCCGCCGCAGTGGAATAGGATTTTTGAATGGCGCCGGCCTTCAAAGCCTTTGCGACGGTTTCGGGATCCGTGTCTACACCTGCGATGACGGCATCGTGAAAGCCATTCAGGGCATAAGCAATCGAACCTCCGATCAGGCCGAGACCGACGATCAGAATTTCTTTTGGATTTGTGTTCATTTTTTTCTTCTCCTACGGTTCTACTTACCTACTGGCAATGGTGGCGCGGTCCCGTGACCGCGTCCCGACTGTTCGCTTTGCATCTACCGTTCTACCACTTTACCACATACCCGCGAGGCGGGCCGCAAAACGTCGAGTCATTTACTAAATATACCACAACGGCACGGTGAAATCAAGGGAGCACATGTGAGTTTTTCGTAAAGTCACACAAAGAATTGTAAAAAATGTCGGTGAAAACGACGAAGAAACCGGTGGCAGTCATAGGTGAAAGAACCGGTGCATATAGATGAAGAGCAGAAAGGAGAGGGATGATGGACAGCTGTAATATATATAAAGACATTGAAAAGCGCACCAACGGAGAGATCTACATCGGTGTGGTGGGGCCGGTGCGCACGGGAAAATCCACCTTCATCAAGCGGTTTATGGACCTGATGGTTCTCCCCAACGTGGAAAACGGCTACGTGAAACAGAGAATTCGGGATGAGCTGCCCCAGAGCGGCAGCGGAAAGACCATCATGACTACGGAGCCCAAGTTCGTACCGGCGGAGGCCGTCTCCCTGACGCTGCCGGGCAACGCCAGCCTGAAGGTCCGCATGGTGGATTGCGTGGGCTACCTGGTGAGTCAGGCGCTGGGACACAGCGAAGACGGAACGCCCAGGATGGTGAGCACCCCCTGGAGCAAGGACCCCATGCCCTTCGATCAGGCGGCGGAGCTGGGGACGAAGAAGGTGATCCGGGACCATTCCACCATCGGTATCGTGGTGACCACCGACGGTTCTATCTGCGGCATTGACCGGGACAGCTATGTAGAGGCGGAGGAACGGGTGATTCGGGAGTTTCACCAGCTGAAGAAGCCCTTCGCCATCGTGCTGAACACCAGGGAACCCGGAGGGGAACCGGCGATGCGGCTGAAGAACCAGCTGGTGCAGAAGTACAAAGCGCCGGTGATCGTCGCCGACTGCAAGACCATGGAGCTGGCGGAGGTACACCACATCCTCAGCGAGACGCTGGCGGAATTTCCGGCCTCGGAGATCAACTTCTACCTGCCGGGGTTCATCGAAGGGTTGGAGACGGACCACCGCATCAAGGCGGCGCTGATTCAGTCCATTCTGGAGTGGAGCCGGAGCGCCAGGACGCTGCGGGATGTGCAGACGTCCTTGAACGATCTGGCCGATGGAACGATCGTGCAGAACGTGACCCTGCGCCGGACGGATCTGGGCAGCGGCCGGGTGGACTTGGAGCTCGAAGCGGTGAAGGGGCTGTTCTATCAGGTGCTGGGGGAGATCATGGAGTGTCCCGTGGAAAACGACGCCCAGTTTTTCCGGTTGATCAAGGAG
>JAGATO010000309.1 GCA_017621195.1 Bacillota bacterium
AGATATGATTTGTGAAGGGATCCGGGTTTGGAGCCCTTTTCTTAATAGACGGAAAAGAGAGCCCATTTTTTGCAGTGGTTCTCTTTTTTATTTTTGAAATTAATTTATATTCTGGTGAGCGAGGAGCCAACGGCCTAAAAAACAAGGGTGTAGCTCCCCGTCTTGATCCGCGAGCGCCGCGAAGGGCGGCGCTACCGCTCGCTGGGCGGAAGCGCGGCCCACCGCCGCGCCGCCGATCTTGTGAAAGGAAGCGCGGCCTGCTGCCGCGCGATCAACACGCGATCAAAAGGGAATACATAAAATGGTTAAAAAAATTTATTTTAAATAATTTAAAAAAATTTGAAAGAAAGTGCAAAAAATTCATTCCTAAATTCGTCTATTTTACAGAAAGACAAAAAAGAAGAAAAAGCATCTGGGGATGCAGCCATGGATGTGTCTGAAAGATGCGGAAAGGTAAGGTGATAGATCGGCATCTGCTGTGTTGTGAAAGATCGTTTGGATGTTCATAGAAACGGTGGTCTATATGGAATTCCGACGTGTCGACCTTGGGACGACTGAGGGAAGAAGCGTCGGAGAAATCAGTCAAAGGGCAGCGTCACCTCATCGTTACGTTTTCCGTACCAATCTTGCAACAATGGACTGGTAAGATGAGACAAGTAGGGTAAGTGCGTCGAGAGAAAAGAGAAAACGGAGAACGAAGAGAACGCGATCATCACAAGGAAAAACAGATTAACAGATTTACGGAAAAGAGGTTAGGTAAGATGCATGAAGAATTGGAACGGATGATGATGCAGCAGAGATATCACGCACTGGAACGTTTGAAGTGCTTTGAAAAGCTGTCTGTGAGAATGGATCAGAAGGATGATATTGAAATGTTTGCCCTGATCCAAGCGATCGGTTTGACGGAGGGAATTTTAAGGCAAGTTCTGAACACATGTCATTCCAAGCAAAGCGTATTCTCGGTTCGACTGGTCCAAGTACTTCAAGAAGCCCATGTGGATCCCCGGATCTTGAACCTGTTGTTGAAGGGTTCGTCGATGCAGACCGAACGTGGGCCGTTGTCGCCGGAAGTGATTCAGACTTCCAATGAAATTCGGGAAGAAGCGCTGGTATTGTTGAAGGATGTCGTATCGCGGCGCATAACATGCCGTTAGTTTGAATCCACCGTAGCTGAACAGGGCAACGCAGAAGATGCGAAAGAAACGAAAAATCACACTTGATGAAGTAACGCCAAATATCTGAGGGAGAGCAGAGGCCGCCGTACGGAATCACCGATACGGCGGCCTCTGTCTTTCAAGGAGGATAGAAAAGAATGATAAATCAGCGCATCTGGAAACGCACGAACTTGATGTTGTAGAAATCGCAGGTAAGAATGTCGTTGGTTCTGGGGTCCAGAAGCAGGATGTAGTTGATTCCCACGGCAACCAGAACGCCGGAATGTTCAACCGTACTGTCGCTCCCGATGAGCAGCGTCACCTCGCAGTAGTTCCCGATCTGCGTTCGCAGAAAACCGTTCAGATATTGGAGATTGCTGTAGCTGAGAATCTCCTGGTAGCCGGGAGGGAGGAGGGGATTGGGCGGGACGTTGAAGACCGGCTCGTTGGGAAACAGCTGGGGGATTTGGGGATTGGCAGGGTTTTCGGAAATGTCAAAATCGGGGTCGGAAATGTAATCCGGCTGCGTGATGGGCCAGTCGGTTTGAACCGTGTCCGGCAGCTGACTGGTAGAGGGCAGGGGTTGGACCCGGCGAAGATGCACGGGATAACCGGTGCAGTTCATTTTCATAATGAGGATTCCTTTCTTCTCATAAAATCGGTCAAATGACATGGGATATATGCGGATGATCCGGAAACGCTGCGCGTCAGGTGGATTTGTAATACGAAGTGGGAGTGTAAAAGCAGTGATTTCCGATGCGGTTATAGATCACACCCACGTTGGTGGGGAAGTAGGGGGCACAGCCAGCGCTGTAAGGGTTGTAGAAAAACAGAGATTCGCCTACGGGGTCGAAACGACCACCGCCCAGGGCCCAGTCGGCAATGGCAAAATGCTCATTGGTGGGACTCATATTGTAGATGTTCTGCGGATTGTATTCGCCGCCCACGGAGGTACGGGTACAGACGAACTGGCCCGGCTGAAGGATGATCTCCCGTACATTGCCGCCCTGGCTGACTCGCGAAAATTCGCCGTAAGGCGTATTGGCACGGTTCATGATCACCGTGGCAACGGCTCGCATTCCATCGTCACCTTCGCCGCCGGCCTCACACTGGATCAGGCGAGCCAGCAATTCTCTGGTATCGTAAGCCATAGATTCACCTCTTGGAATACCGGGCGCGCCCGGTGCGTTTCTATGGTTTTATAATATGATCAATGAAAAAAATGGTGATTTAAAAAACATCAAAGAAAGGTCTGAAATCACATCAAGTAGTTGCATAGAATTCAAATATATGGTATTTTAGTAATAAGGTGTTGCCTAAACGGTGGCGGTTAGCCCTTCCTCGGAAGGGGGTGATAAGTATGTCTATAATGGAAACGATTGCGCTTTTGGCGCTGATTGCGGATATTGTGTTTGTTACATATACTATCACAAAAAAGAAATAAACCGCCTCAGCTTCCAACTTAGCGGTTTATTCAATCAATAAGTCTTGGGGCTAACCGACATCGGCAACGCCTTTTCTACGCTCATTATACGCACACTTGCAGAGGAATTGCAAGTGTTTTTTCATGGTGGCGGAAGTTAGTTCTTGCCCAGCAGGTGGCAGGTGAAGCCGGCGGCTTCGGCACGAGCACTGTCGGCGAAGTTTCTGGTGTCGAAGAAGTTCTTGTGGCGCATGAGCTTTCCGAGAGCTTCGAAGTCCAGTTCTTTGAACTGGTGATGGTGAACGCCTAAGAGCAGCAGGTCGCTGTCCTTTGCAGCTTCGTCCAGATCGTTGGTGATGCCGGGCTTTCCGATGACGAAGGGATCGTAGGCGGTTACGCTAACGCCGCGACTTCTCAGAATCTCTTCCAGATGGAGGATGGGACTTTCTCTCATGTCATCCACGTCCGGCTTGTAGGTTACGCCCAGAATGGTCACCTTGGGATCGGCGATGCCGTCCAGAATGGAGGCGATGCGGTCAGCCACAAAGGTGGGCATGCCGTCATTGGTGGTGCGGGCCAGATGGATCATATTGGCCAGGGACGGTTCCTTCTCTACGATGAACCAGGGGTCTACGGCGATGCAGTGGCCGCCCACGCCGGGACCGGGCTGATGGATGTTGACTCTGGGGTGTTTGTTACAGAGACGGATCACTTCCCAGACATTGATGTTCAGATTTTCGCAGATCTTTGCCAGCTCGTTGGCAAAGGCGATATTGATGTCGCGGAAGGTGTTCTCCGACAGCTTGCACAGCTCGGCGGTACGGGCATCGGTCTCGTAGATTTCACCCTTGACGAAGCACTTGTACAGGTCGGCGATCTTCTTCGCGCATTCCGGGGTCAGGCCGCCGGCAATGCGGTTGTTGTTCACCAGTTCGTTTAAGATCTGGCCGGGGATGACGCGCTCCGGAGAGTGGCCCAGGAAGAAGTCTACGCCGGCCTTCAGACCGGTTTCTTCCAGGATGGGCAGCATCAGCGTATCCACCGTTCCTACGGGGGAGGTGGATTCCAGAATAACCAGATTTCCCTTCCGCAGGCAGGGAACTACGCTTCTGGTAGCGGCCTCTACGTAAGTCATATCGGATTTTTTGTCTTCGGTGATGGGTGTGGGAACGGAGATGATGAATACGTCCGCCTCTTCCACTTCTTCCTTTCCGATCAGGTGCCCTTCGGAGACCACCTTCTTCACCAATTCCGGAAGACCGTTTTCTTCAATTAGAATTTCACCGCGGTTCAAAGCCTCTACCACGGCGGTTTTCTTGTCCACACCGATGACCTGATTGCCGTGGTCTGCGAACATACAGGCGGTGGGCAGACCGATGTAGCCAAGACCGATCACACAAATTTTCATAATAAAAACCTCCTGAGAAGTAAATGTTCTCGAAATTTCAAAAAAAGTAAAGTATAATATAGAAGATAGGGAGATCTTGTCCTATCGCGTATTCATCTAATTATCATATCATAGAAATAATATAAAGTAAAGATAACGGAAGGAATCCAACCATGGATGAAACGAAAAAAATCGCTGTCGGCCGTCTGCTCATAGGGGGCGGCATTTTGC
>JAGATO010000310.1 GCA_017621195.1 Bacillota bacterium
CAGCTGAGTGATGTTTTGCTGGACCAGTGGTATTATCGGGATATGCTGACCGTTGCTCAGGAGATCGGAAGCCCATTTCTGGAAGGCTATATCAGAACCAGGATCGACGGCGTGAATCTGAGAATCCTGGTTCGGACCCTTCGAATGGGGAAAAACGTGGACTTCATGAAGGGTGCGCTGGTAGAGGGCGGAAACGTGGACATCGCGGCGATCCTGAAGGTCGGAGCCGACCGCGGAAACGGTCTGGCAGATCTTTATGGCTTTACGGATTTGAAAGAAGCGGCGATCGAAGGTGCCTCGATTCTGAAGGGTGGCTCCATGACGCAGTTTGAAAAGCTCTGCGACGACGGAATTGCCGGATATCTGGCCGTGGCACAGACGATTCCTTTCGGCGAAGCGCCGCTGATCGGTTATATGGCAGCCCATGAAACCGAGTTTATCAACCTGCGCATCCTGTTGATGGGACGAATTACGGGTCTGAGTAATGATCTGATCCGTGCCCGGCTTCGCAGAATGTATGTGTAAGGCGGTGAGCATATGGCAGAAAGATATCGAATTGCAGTGATCGGCGCCTGGGAATCTGTCATGGGATTCCAGGCATTGGGATTGGAGACCTATCCGGTCACTTCCGTAGAGGTTGCAAAAGAAACGGTTCGTGAACTGGCAAAGGCGGGCGACTGTGCAGTGATCTATCTGACGGAAGTTTTGGCAAAGGATATGGGTGACGTGCTGTCCCGTTACAAGGATGATCTGCGGCCCGCGATCATCCTGATCCCCGGACGTGAAGGTTCTCTGGGGATCGGAAAGGATAACATCCAACGGGCAATCGAGCGGGCTGTTGGCGCAGATATTCTGTAAAGTAATTTGATTTAACAGTATTCCGATTCAGCCTCGGAGGAAATTTTCCAAGGAAGAAAGAAGGTATGCTATTTGAGCGGTAAAGTTGTTAAAGTTTCCGGCCCGTTGGTCGTGGCAACCGGTCTTTCGGATGCCAATATGTCCGACGTGGTCCGTGTTGGACCGCAGCGCCTGATCGGTGAGATCCTGACCATGAAGGGCGACTCCGCTTCGATCCAGGTTTACGAGGAAACCTCTGGTCTGGGCCCCGGTGCGGAAGTTGTGACCACAGGCGCGCCGATGAGCGTTGAGCTGGGTCCCGGTATGATCGAAGGCATTTATGACGGTATCCAGAGACCTCTGGAGAAGATCGTTGAGAAAGTCGGTGCTTCCATTACCCGTGGCGTGGAAGTCCCGGCTGTCGACCATGAGAAGAAGTGGGAGTTCACGGCAACTGCCTAGGTCGGCGACCAGTTGGTGGGCGGCGATATTTTGGGCACTGTGCCCGAGACCGCCTCTGTTCTGCACAAGATCATGGTGCCTCCTAAAATGAGCGGCACTCTGGTAGATATCAAAAGCGGTTCCTTTAATGTAACGGAGACCATCGCGGTCCTGAAGACGAATGATGGCAGGGAAGTGCCTCTGACCATGCTGCAGAAGTGGCCTGTCCGTGTGGGCCGTCCTTATACCAGAAAGTATCCGCCCAAGCGTCCGCTGTGCTCCGGTCAGCGTATCATTGATACGATGTTCCCCATTGCAAAGGGCGGCACTGCGGCGGTCCCCGGTCCTTTCGGATCCGGCAAAACGGTGGTACAGCATCAGCTGGCAAAATGGTCGGACGTTGATATCGTCGTCTACATCGGCTGTGGCGAACGCGGCAACGAGATGACCGACGTTCTGAGAGAATTCCCGGAACTGAAGGACCCCCGTACCGGCGAGTCCCTGATGAAGAGAGCGGTCCTGATTGCAAACACCTCTGATATGCCCGTGGCAGCCCGAGAGGCCAGCGTTTACACCGGTATCACCATTGCCGAGTATTTCCGCGACATGGGCTATGATGTGGCCGTCATCGCTGACTCCACCTCCCGTTGGGCGGAAGCCCTGCGAGAAATGTCCGGCCGATTGGAGGAAATGCCCGGCGAGGAAGGTTATCCCGCCTATCTCGCCTCCCGTCTGGCACAGTTCTACGAGCGCGCCGGCCTGGTGGAATGCATCGGCAGTGACGGACGCCGCGGAAGCCTGACTGCAGTCGGCGCGGTCTCGCCTCCCGGCGGCGACTTGAGCGAACCCGTTTCTCAGGCCACCATGCGAATCGTGAAGGTGTTCTGGGCTCTGGACGCCTCTCTGGCCTATAAGCGCCATTTCCCGGCCATCAACTGGCTGAATTCCTACTCGCTCTATCTGGACTCTCTGAAACCCTGGTTTGATGAGAACTTCGGTGAGGCGTTTATGAAACACCGTGCCCAGGCCATGAGTATCCTGCAGAATGAGGCAAGTCTGAACGAAATCGTCCAGCTGGTCGGTAAAGACTCGCTGTCTCCCGGCGACCAGCTGACGCTGGAAGTTGCCCGCATGGTCCGAGAGGACTTCCTTCAGCAGAACGCGTTCCTGGATATTGACTGGTTCTCGTCTTACGACCGGCAGGAGAAGCTGTTGGGCCTGATCCTTGAATATGACAGCCTTTGCCGTGCCGCCATCAAAAAGGGCGCCGATGTTCTGAAGCTGTTTGAGATTCCCGCCCGAGAGCTGATCGGCCGTGGCAAGAGCGTTCCCGAAGAGGAGTATGTTCAGGCATACGCCAAGATCAGATCTGATATGGAACAGCAGATCGATGAAATTGCAGCGCAGGGAGGTGAACTGTTATGATCCGTGAATACAGAACGGTTGAAGAGATCGTCAGTCCGCTGATGATGGTCCGCATGGTGGAAAATGTAACTTATGACGAGCAGGTAGAAGTGGAGCTGCACGATGGCACGGTTCGCCGCGGCAAGGTTCTGGAAGTAAACTGTGATACCGCTGTCGTTCATTTATTCGAATCATCCGCAGGTATCAAACTGGCTGAAGCCAAGGTTCGCTTCCTGGGTAATCCCCTGC
>JAGATO010000311.1 GCA_017621195.1 Bacillota bacterium
CTTACAGGCCGTAAGATAATCGTTGATACATACGGCGGTTACGCAAGACACGGCGGCGGCGCTTTCTCCGGTAAGGATCCCACAAAGGTGGACAGATCCGCAGCGTACATGGCGAGATATGCGGCGAAGAACGTCGTTGCCGCCGGTCTGGCCGACAAGTGCGAGATCCAGCTGGCCTACGCCATCGGCGTTGCCCATCCCGTTTCCATCCTGATCGACACCGACGGAACCGGTAAGATCGCGGACGAGAAGATTGCCCAGCTGGTGGACAAGCACTTCGACTTCCGCCCCGCCGGCATCATCAAGGAACTGGATCTGCGCCGGCCCCTCTACCGTCAGGTGGCTGCCTACGGTCACTTCGGAAGAACCGACATCGACGTTCCCTGGGAAAAGACCGATAAGGCGGAGATCCTCCGTCAGGAAGCCGGACTGTAATCCGAAGAAATCGGCGTAAAAATTCCGTAAAAGTTCGTCATTCTTGTGAAACGACAACAAAAACTAAAGAAAAAGCTAAGGAAATGGTCACAATTTTGTTGACCATTTCCTTTCTTCGGAGTATACTAAATTCCATATTGTTCCGTCTGGACAGGCTCCACCAGAACGGGAGTCGGCATATCAATAGAAAGGGAAGACACCAACAGTAAGAGAGGATACAACAATGGGAGTAAAAGTTGCAAAATTCGGCGGCAGCTCCGTGGCGGATGCCATTCAGCTGGCGAAAGTAAAAAAGATCATTGAAGCGGATCCGGAAAGAAAGTACATCGTCGTTTCCGCACCGGGAAAGAGATTTGACGGAGACAGCAAGATCACCGACCTGCTGTATCTGTGCAATACCTATATCGAACACAACGTTCCCTGCGATCAGATCTATCAGGTCATTGTGGATCGCTTTATGGCCATGGAGATGAGCCTGGGCGTCAACGTAGGACTGGAAAAGGAATTCGCAGAGATCCGCACGAAGCTGGAAGCCGGAGAAGGTCCGGATTACATCGCGTCCCGCGGAGAATATCTGAACGCCAAGCTGACCGCAGCCTATCTGGGCCTGGACTTCGTTGACGCGGCCGGCCTGGTTAAGTTCAACGAAAAGGGAAAGTTCATGGACGAGGAGACCGATGAGGCTCTGTCTGCAGAGCTGGCCAAGCACGACGGCGCCGTCATTCCCGGATTCTACGGTACCATGCCCAACGGTAAGATCAAGACCTTCACCCGCGGCGGTTCCGACATCACCGGTTCCATCGTCGCCAAGGCGGTGGATGCCGTGATCTACGAAAACTGGACGGACGTTCACGGATTCTTACAGGCAGATCCCCGTATCGTCAAAAACCCGGAGCCCATCAGCCACATTTCCTATGCGGAGCTGAGAGAACTGTCCTACATGGGCGCCAGCGTCCTTCATGAAAACGCCATCTATCCGGTCAGAGGACGCAACATCCCCATCAACATCAGAAATACCAACGATCCGGAGCATCCCGGAACCATGATCGTCTCCGAAGCCAAGCCGGAAGACGACGGAAGAGTCATCACCGGTATCGCCGGTTCCAAGGACTTCGTGGTCATCAACCTGCACAAGAACCTGATGAGCTCCGAGCCGGGTTACGTCAGACGGCTTCTGGGGATTCTGGAAGGCTACGGCATCAACTTCGAACATCTGCCCAGCGGTATCGATACCGTTTCCGTGGTCATTGCCAAGAAGCAGCTTGGAAACAATCTGGGCGACGTTCTGGACGAAATCGACCGGAAGCTGAGTCCCGACACCGTGGAAGTCAGCCACGACATTGCGCTGGTTGCCACTGTGGGAACGGGTATGGCAAACAGGTGCGGAACGGCTGCAAGGCTGTTTGCGGCACTGGCCGATGCCAAGGTCAATATCCGCATGATCGATCAGGGCTCCAGCGAGATGAACATCATCGTCGGCGTGGAAAACAAGGACTTCGAGACCGCCATCCGGGCGATCTACAACGCTTTCGTCACCGAAGGAGCCAACAAATAGGCATTTTACAAATAAAAATAACTGCCGCGTTCGCGAATCCGTTTTGCGAGGCGGCAGTTTTTTTGTGAAATCAATTGTTCTGGGCCATGACCAGGTCGTAGGTGCCTTCCCGGATGATGGTTTCCCAGGGATAGACGTCGGTATCGTGACCAGCAAAGCAGATGACGAAGGGCTGAGGGGCGTAGACGATACCCACATCGTTGCTCAGTTCGTCGTCCTCACCGGTCTTGTGAGCGATGGGAACGGCGCCGCACAGCTTACCGTCCAGCTTGTGGTTGATCTGCTGGAGGAAGAGCGTGTCGATGGCGGCTTGGGATACGTCTTCGCTGACGAAGGTCTTTCGGTACAGCCGTTCCAGAAGGTCGCCCATTTCCCGGGGACAGATGCGATTCTGCTTTCCCTGAGCGGAGGCCTCCGCATCGAACAGGCGGCGCTGGACGCAGGTCTTTTCCAGCCCCATGGTCCGGAAACCTGCGGTGACATCCTCGATGGTGCAGTAGTCCAGAAGCAGGTTGGTGGCCGTGTTGTCGCTGAGGGAGATCATCAGGCGGCACAGCGTCCAGATGTCCACTTCCGGCTCGCCGGTGAACAGCGTCACCGCGCCGCAGACCGGCACTTTTTTATCGTCGGTGACGCGGATCGTATCCGTCATGTTCAGCGTTCCCTCATGGGCCCGGGACAGAATGTGAAGAAACAGCGGTAGCTTGATGACGCTGGCGGCGAGAAACGCTTCTTCCTCCCGACAGCCGAAGGTCAGGCCGGTGACCAGATTCTTATAGTAAAAGCCCAGATGGCCGTTTCGCTCTTTCATGCGCGCTTCGATTCGGGACAGCGCGGCCAGTTCTTTTTCTCTGCTCATATTTGCTCCTTTCTCATGCC
>JAGATO010000312.1 GCA_017621195.1 Bacillota bacterium
AACTCCATGACCGGCTCCCTGGGCTCCAGCGACTTCGTTAACAGCGTGCTGGGCGGCGCCGGCGGCCTGCAGAACTTCCTGCCCGCTATCATCTTCGTGATGGCTGCCGCTATCGCCTTCGCTACCGGTACTTCCTGGGGTACCATCGGTATCATGGCGCCCATCGTCGTATCCGTATTCAACTATGATGTAGAGCCCACGCTGTGCGTCATCGGTCTGGCAGCAGCCTGCGCCGGCGGCGTTTGCGGCGACCACTGCTCTCCCATTTCCGATACTACGATCATGGCTTCTGCCGGTGCTCACTGCTACCACCTGAACCACGTGTTCACTCAGCTGCCCTACGCTATGACGGTAGCAGCTGTATCCTTCGTATCCTTCATCATCGCCGGATTGATTCAGAACGTAGTTATCTGTTTGGTCATCGCCTGCGCTCTGATGGTTGGAACGCTGTTAGTGATTCGTGCCGTCGTTGGAAAGAAGCACGGTGAAATGATTGCCGAGATCAAAGCGACAATACGGTAGAACGCGCAGGTCGCACCGGAATTACTTACGGAACAACGAACAAGATTGATTACACAGGCACATTCAAACAAAAGCGCCCATTAAGAAAATGGGCGCTTTTTGCATATTCACAGAATTGGTTTCTGACAGTTTAGAAATTCTTATCTACAAAGCGGTTGTACTTTTTTTCGTCCATGACGCTTTTGTAGGTGTTGCGGAATTTCTGGACCGTCAGGTTGTTGTACTCCAGAAGACGGCGGTATTTCAGAAATCCGCAGACCAGAGGGATTCCCCCGCAGAGGATTCCCAGCGTTCCGTTTTTGATGCAGGCCGCAGCTAAAGCGACGAATACGATCGAAGCGATGAAAACGCCGGCATTCCTCTTCTGAGCGTGCATCCGGTGGAACACTTCTTCGTCGATGACACCTTCCTTGATCATGGTTTCACCGAAGCTTTTTTGTACGGTGAACATGGAGACGGCGTTCAGGATCATAGGCGCCGCCACGAAAAAGGCAAACAGCGCCAGCGCCGCATTCATCACAAGGATCGCTGTACTTTCCATATTTCCCATGGTAAATTCCTCCTCAAATAATCTGACCGTCGCGCAGCTGCAGGATGCGCTGATTGGAGCTTCCGCGGAACTGCAGCGTTAGGTCCCGTTCTTCCTCGACATAGGGACCGTCGATCAGAGTATCACACAACCGAAGTAACTCCGCGATGGCTTGATCGGTGCGTGCCAGGGCATACAGCTGTTCATAAGTATATCCGCTGTAGATCAGCAGATGAAGACCCCGTTTTTTGATCTCCCGAGCCAGAGGCAACAGGGCTTTTGGCTGAACAAAAGGCTCGCCGCCGGAAAAGGTGACGCCGGACAACAGAGAATTTTCATCGATCTCCGGAAGCAAACAAAGGGGATCGATCAGCGTTCCGCCGTTGAAATCGTGAGTTTGGGGATTGTGACAGCCGGGGCAGCCGTGGGGACAGCCCTGGGTGAAGATCACATAGCGAAAGCCGGGACCGTCCACGATGGATTCTTCGATCACGCCGCTGATCCGAAGCTGTGGTGCGGAATTACAAGCCATGTTTTACGCGGTCCTTTTCTTCTGCCTGCTTTGCGTTGTTGAAGCGGTCCGTCGTTCCGACCAGATAACCGGTGATGCGGCGGATTCGTTCAAACTTGACGCCTTCGCCCAGTCTCTTTTCTTCGGATTTGGTGTTCATAGTGTTCATTGCATCGGTGGGTGCCATAATTGGGTTCTCCTTTCCATTCGTTACGTTATAGATTCCCTGATCGGGCCTCTTTGAAACAGTTCGTTTCGATTCTATTCACAGCCGCAGAAATGGGGCATGTTTGGATATTTTTTACGCAGCTCCTTCAGCTTTTCCACGCTGACGCCTTCACCCTCTCTGCGTCCGCAGCGCGGGCAGACATCGTCGATTACACCGGTGTAGCCGCAGACGGGATCCCGGTCTACTGGATGGTTGACGGAACCGTAGCCTACGCCGGCTTCTTTCATGCAACGGATGACAGCTTCAAAGGCCTGAGGATTCTTGCAGGTATCTCCGTCCAGCTCCACGTAGCTGATGTGACCCGCGTTGGTCAGAGCATGGTACGGAGCCTCTGTACGGATCTTCTTGAAAGCGCTGGTGTGGTAATACACGGGGACGTGGAACGAGTTGGTGTAGTAGTCCCGGTCGGTGATGCCCTTTCGCTCGCCATAGATCTTCTTATCGATGCGGATGAAACGGCCAGACAAGCCTTCAGCAGGTGTGGCCAGCAGGGTGAAGTTCAGTCCGGTTTTTTTGGATTCATCATCCATGCGCTTTCTCATGTGACCGATGATTTCCAGACCCAGCTTCTGGCTTTCTTCGCTTTCACCGTGATGCTTTCCCGTCAGAGCGACCAGAGTTTCGGCCAGACCGATGAAGCCCACGGACAGCGTACCGTGCTTCAAAATTTCGCCTACCGTATCGTCGGGTCCCAGGGTATCAGACTGGATCCAGATGCCCTGTCCCATGAGGAACGGATAGTTGAGACACTTCTTGGCTGCCTGGATCTTGTAGCGGTGCAGCAGCTGACGGATCACCAGGTCGATCTGTTCATCCAGCAAACGGTAGAAGGTGTCGATGTTTCCTTCGGCCTTCATGCCGATTCTGGGAAGGTTAATGGAAGTGAAGCTGAGGTTTCCGCGGCCGCAGGTCACTTCGTTTTCGGGATCATAGTGATTTCCCATGACGCGGGTACGGCATCCCATGTAGGAGACTTCGCTATTGTAGTTCCCTTCCTTATAATACTGGAAGTTGAACGGAGCGTCCAGGAAACTGAAGTTGGGGAACAGACGTTTCGCGGAGGTCCGGATCGCCAGCTGGAACAGATCGTAGTTCGGATCGCCTGGATTGTAGCTGATACCCTCCTTGACCTTGAAGATCTGTACCGGGAAGATAGGAGTCTCTCCGTTACCGAGACCGGCGTCGGTGGCCCTCAACAGATTTCGGATCACCAGACGTCCCTCCGGAGAGGTGTCGGTTCCGTAATTTAGAGAACTGAAGGGAACTTGGGCGCCTGCGCGGGAATTCATCGTATTGAGATTGTGAACCAGTGCTTCCATAGCCTGGAAGGTAGCTTTGTCGGTTTCGATAAACGCCACTTCCGCAGCCATGTGAACGGCATCCTCGATCTGCTCCGGAGTTAGCTCAGGAAAATCACGGACCAGCAGCGGGCCGACGGCTTTACCGTAGGTGTCCGCGTGGCCCAGGGTCGGAGTTCCGGCCTCGGTGCAGATGGCCTTGGCTTTTTCCGCAATCTCCAGGGTAGGCTGGTGGACGGATACCTGCAGGTAGCGGGCCAGAGCCTTGGCGTATTCCTTGGCATAGGTCTTGGCGACACCGGGAGCCATGGAATAGTCGAAGTTGGGGATGGACTGTCCGCCGTGCATTTCGTTCTGATTGGCCTGAATGGCGATGCACGCAAGAGCGGAGTAGCTGGTGATGCTGTTGGGCTCCCGCAGATAGCCGTGACCGGTGGAGAAGCCGTCCTGAAACAGTTTGATCAGATCGATCTGGCAGCAGGTGCAAGTCAACATATAGAAGTCTTTATCGTGGATGTGAATATCGCCGTTGATGTGAGCCGCAGCGATGTCCTTGGGCAGAATGTAGTTGTCGATGAAGTATTTGGATCCTTCGGAACCGTACTTCAGCATCGTTCCCATGGCGGTATCGCCGTCGATGTTGGCGTTTTCACGCTTGATGTCCGCATCCTTGGCAGAGGCGAAGGTCAGCTCCTTGTAGATGTCCATCAGGTCGGCTTCGGACTGACGGATCATCGTATGTTCCGCGCGGTACAGGATGTAGGCCTTTGCTGTTTTGGCAAAGCCTTCTTTGATCAGGACGTTTTCAACGATATCCTGGATCTGTTCCACCGTGGGAACCTCATCCTGGGGAATGAGATTGATGACCATGGCGGTCAGCTGATTCAGTTCTTCCTGAGAGAAGCCGGCCTCCGTAGCCTCTCCGGCCTTTTTAATGGCCTGCTTGATTTTGTCGCTGTTGAAGTCTACGACTTCGCCGTTGCGTTTGCGAATATGCTTTAACATTCCCGTCCTCCCAACGTTATCGATCCATCGTTTTTACACTCCGCAGCCACGGAGATAAATTGTAATAATAGGATAAAAAATTGCGTATAATTTGTGTTCCATTTTTTGTTAAACACAAGATATTGTGTTCTCCTTGAAACGGACAATATATATAATATCGTGGTTCATCACAGAAATCAATAGCCTGTGAAGAGACTTTTTTGTCAAGTAGAAAAACGAAAAAACGAGAAAAACGTAGTTTTTATTTGTTTTTTTAAGGAGGACAAGAGGGAAATGGGGAAGAGCTCGGATTAGGAAAGAAATAGTCGGGCCGTTACGGAAAAATACAGGAGAAAAAGGCAAAATTTTTTTTAAAAGACGTCCAACGAGCCAGAGGATATAAAAATAGACGGAGGAATGGGCTTGACGAATAGAAAAAAGGCTGATAGGATAAAACTATCAATTAAATAACCGTTTTAAGTTCCGTTCTGAAAAGGACGGCTAAGAGGGAAGCAGGTGAGAATCCTGCGCGGTCCCGCCGCTGTATGCGAGGAGCCGCTGTTCATGTGTTACGAACATACCACTGAGAGACGATGCGAAAAGTCGCGGTTTCTTGGGAAGGGGAACAGCCGCTGTGATGCGCTAGCCAGAAGACCTGCTTAAAATGTGGGAAATACCCGACGGAGAATTGGGGAGTTTCTAAAGAATGGTTTTTGACCGAAAACTCAGCAAATACGGGCTGTGGAATACTTCCACAGCCCTTTTCTTTTGGCTTTTCATCCACAAGGGTTGAACGCTTGTATACCAACAAGCTTCAGCCCTTGTTCCTCATATAGACATAGGGAAAAAGAGACGGTGAAAAACGGTGAAAAGATGAGATTCTTACGTTTCTCATCCGTTCAATGCGGCGTAGATATGATGAACGTCATATTCCGGCGCAAAGGGTTTCGCTGCTTCACAGATGGCCTCAATGACAGAGAGGCTCTGTTCCAGTTCATCACTGATATCCGAGGCAGACTTCCCTTTTTTCAGCTTTTTACATGTTTGTTCGATCAGCTGTAACATTCTGCCTTGATCCAGACCTTTTTTGAGGCCGATGGCCTCGCCTTTCTGGCGGCCGATGGCCTCGCCCTTTTCCAGACCGATGACCTCGCCTTTTTCCAGGCCGATGGCCTCGCCTTTTTCCAGGCCGATGGCCTCGCCTTTCTGGCGGCCGATGGCTTCGCCCTTTTCCAGACCGATCATCTCGCCCCGCTTCATGTATTCCTGCATCTTGGATTCTAACAACATGTAGGTGGCCCCCAATCCTTTGTCCTGGCGAATGGCCTTGACATGCTCCTTCGCCTGGTTGACAAGCTCCGAGGAATATTCCGCTGCGTCGTCGTTAGTTCGGATGTAATCCAGGAGTTCCAGTATCGCAGAGGACGTATTCTCTCTCGTATAGAAGCTGTTCAGCAGAATGACATGAGTTCCGTCATCGTAGGTCAGCGGTTCGTCCTTCCAGGTCATCTGACGCTCGTAGCAGGCGCGGCCCGTCCCTACGGGATCGTAGTCGCAGATGAAGATGACGTAGGTCTCCGGAAGATTGCGGTACGGAACGCCCTGTTTCAGCTCTTCCCGATCGATGCTGGACTGGTAGTAGCGGATGCGCTTTAACAGATCGTCATCCCGCTCCGACTGCATTTCCACATTGTACACCAGATCGGAATTGCGGATGTAGATGTCCAGGCGGACGCCATGGGCGAAATAGCTGTCAGTCAGGTCCTTTTCCCGATGGACGTACTCGATCTTCTCGATGGGCCAGTGAAACAGTTCCTCCAGAAACATCTGGCAGATCTTCGGGTCCTGGAAAACCTGGCCGAACATGAAATAGTGCTTTAACGGAAGCGTTTCAAACGGTTGGATGCGGTAACTCATACCGAAACTCCTTTCTTTATTATACCATGAAACCGGTATCTTCAACACAGAAACAACTGACATTTTGAAAGGAAATCGTCAGGAGTAGTGTGTCGAAGAGTGGGAGTTCCTGTCGGATCCTTTTCCAAGTTTATTATCCCACGCGGAGAAAGGGGAAGCAAGGAAAAGAAATCGAGTTTTTTCGAC
>JAGATO010000002.1 GCA_017621195.1 Bacillota bacterium
ATCCGGATTTTGTTCCAGTAAAATATCGCGAAGTCGGCTTCTGGCACGATTGATCCGGGATTTGACCGTACCGATGGAACAGTTTACCATCCCACTGATCTCCTCGTAGGAAAAGCCCTGAATATCCCGGAGGATGATGGCCTCCTTCTGCTCCGGCTTCAGCCGCTCCATGGCCGCCAGAATCTGTTCCACCTGTTCCCTCCGCAGCAGAGCTTCCTGAGGACCGGGCTCCGGATCAGGAAGCTCCAGCGTGTATTCCTCCTCTTCCTCGTCACTGCGCACGATGCTCTCCGTCAGGGCACCTCTGTTCTTTCGCAACATATCGTTACAGGTGTTCACCACAATGCGGTACACCCAGGTTTCAAACTTGCTTCCCTCCTTGAAGCTGTCCAGATGGCGATAGATCTTGATGGAGCTCTCCTGAAGGGCATCCATGGCGTCTTCTTCATTGCGGAGGTATCGCAGTGCAATATTATAAGCTTTCGTTTTGCACTGCGTGATCAGCAGTTCAAAACTCCGCTCATCGCCGGCTTTCGCCGCCGCGATCAACTCTTTTTCCGATTTGAAAGACACCGTTGTTCTCCTTTCCGCCTACCGGAAGGCCTCCGGCAGCACGTGGGAAAGCAATACCGAGGATGTGACCGTGCCCACTCCTCCGGGAACGGGCGTGATGGCTGCGACACCATCGGCCACGGTCTTATCATCCACATCTCCACAGGCTCCGTTTTCGTCGAAGTTGATGCCGATGTCGATGACCACGCTGTTTTCATTGAAGTATTCCGGTCCGAAAAACCGCGCCCGCCCTACACCGGTGATCACGATATCCGCCCGGGAGGTAATCTCTGCCAGATTTCGGGTTCGGGAATGACATACCGTCACCGTTGCGTTCTTCTCCAGCAGCATGACGGAAAGAGGCCGACCGATGACTGTACTGCGGTTGACGATGACCACGTTCTTTCCTTCCAGTTCAACGCCGTAATATTCCAGTATGCGCATGACGGCTTCCGGCGTACAGGGAGCGATGGCCCGCCTGTCGCTGACCATCAGGCACTGCAGATTCTGCGGATTCATGCAGTCCACGTCCTTTTCCATGGCTACGGCACGGATGACCGCCTGCTCGTCGATGGAGTCCGGCAGAGGCCGGAACACCAGAATTCCGCGGACGGCGTCATCCTCGTTCAGCTGACGGATTCGTTCCAGCAGTTCGTCGGTGGTGACATCATCTTTCAGGGCCTCCACCCGGACGGGCAGTCCGATCAGACCGCAGTTCTTCAGTACCGTGCGCTCATAGGCCAGATCGTCAGGCCGTTCTCCCACGCGGACGATAGCCAGCTGTGGCCGATCCGCCTCGTCGATCCGTTCCAAAAACGCTTTCATTTTCTCTTTCAGGGCATCCGCCACCGCTTTTCCACGCAATTCCCTCATGGCCGCAATTCCTCCTCTACCTCGCGATACACAGCATCCGCCAGTTTGACGCCCTGTCGGAAGGCTTCGTCCATCCGGCTTTGATAGCGCTGTGCCTGTTCTGTATCCTTCATCGATTTCAGGTTAATGTATACGTTCAATCGGGCCGCTTCCATGGCTGCTCTGCAGCAGGCCGCTCCACATCCGGCATCGCTGAGCGCCAGACGGGACCCTTTCTTCTGAAATTCCACAATCAATTCCACGGCTTCACAGCACAGCTCCAGGATGTTCAGGGGAACCTCCGTGGCACCCGTCAAAGCCGCCTGAATGGACGCCTCCTTGGCAGCCTTTTCCCCTTCGGTAGACGATGGCATCCGATAGGCATCCGACAGCGGCAAAAACGCCTCCGCATCGGCCTCCACCATGGACTGCAGCCTCTGCGACAGCTCCCGTGCCTTCTCCACCAGCTGTTTCATCTCTTCTTCCACGTCTGCGTACTTCTTCTTCCCGATGGTCAGACTACCCACCATGGCACCCAGGGAAACACCCACGGCACCTACCAGCGCTGCGGCACCGCCGCCGCCCGGCGCCGGTTTGGAGGAGGCCAGATCATCCAGCCAGCTCGTACAACTTTGTTCGATCATCGCTTTCTTCCTCTGTCATTCTATTTCAATCATAATCGTCCGAACGGATCTGGACATCATCCAACGAGCCCGGTTCAGGACAAATTGCCTATTATTTTATTATAGTCTCTTTCATGGAGTTTTTCTACAAAAAAAGAGAAATCCCGAATGTGCCGTCAGACCACTAATTCACGCCCTATCTCCCGATAGGTGGGTTTTCTGTTTCCGCCTCTGCCATCCACTCGAAGGAGGCCCGACATCAGCTAAGAAAACGCGAAGTCCCGTGAATGATCTGTAGGTTAAATTATATGGCCTTAACGTACACCTCAGGATCATTTCTCTTATCGTGGTAATAGTATAACACGCTCTGCGTAAAATGTCACCTGTAATTTCTTCTTCTAAATGAAAAAATGCCCTGAGGCAGAATTACCACAGGGCATACGTCG
>JAGATO010000313.1 GCA_017621195.1 Bacillota bacterium
ATGCCTGTGCGAAATTCGGTTCCACCAGAAAGACCGCCAGAGCCATCGGGATCAGTCAGACACAGTTGGTTCGAAAGAAAAAGAAGTACGGGATTACGGAGGAGAACCTTCCGGAAAAAGGCGAACATTAAAGGGGAAAATAGAAAAAAACCGAAGAAAATACGAACTTAAAACGCGAACCGAAAACGGTTCGCGTTTTTTGACTATACGAACCGATTTCGGTTCGAAAACGAATGATATTTTTGCAAAAAAGAAATGCTTTATAATCTGTAAAATTTGATTGACAAAAAAACAACGAGAAACCGAAAGAAAAACAGAAAAATTTTTCAATTACAAAAAAGCTAACCGAAAATCTAACTGAAAGGCTTGTTTTGGCACATAATTTGCGCTAAAATGGTAACAGCGAGTACTATCTTTTTGTGCGCGCGCGAATCAACTATGTACCTGCCTCGAACGACTATTCTGATTTAGCCGTTGAGTGCAATGCATAAAACTTATTCAAAACGTTTTTCGAAGAGCGCTTCGAAACGAAATTTAAGGAGGATGAACATCATGCAGAAAAAAGGATGCCCTTACGGAACTCACCGAGTAATTTCCCCTGTTGGCGTATTACCGCAGCCGGCTGACAAGGTTGACAACACCATGGAAATCTACGATAACGAAGTACTGATCAACGTACAGACTCTGAACGTTGACTCCGCTTCCTTCACCGAAATCGTTAGAAGATCCTGCGATGGTAAGAAGCCCGCTGACATCACCACCGAAGAAGATATGAACAAGATCAAGGAAACCATGCTGAGCATCGTTGCTAACGCTGGTAAGCACAAGAATCCTTGGACTGGTTCCGGCGGTATGCTGATCGGTACCGTTGAAGAAATCGGTGAAAACTATGTTGGCGACCTGAAGGTTGGCGACAAGATCGCTACCCTGGTTTCCCTGTCTCTGACTCCGCTGGTAATCGATGAAATCATCGAAATGAGACCGGCTATCGACCAGGTTGACATCAAGGGTCACGCTATCCTGTTCCAGAGCGGTATCTACGCTGTTATCCCCGACGATATGCCGGAAAACCTGGCTCTGTCCGTTCTGGACGTTGCCGGTGCTCCCGCACAGACCGCTAAGCTGGTTCAGTCCGGTGACACCGTAGTCGTTATCGGCGGCGGCGGAAAGTCCGGTATGCTGTGCCTGTACGAAGCAAAGAAGAGAGCTGGCGTAACCGGTAAGGTTATCTGCATCGCTGGATCTCCGAAGTCCGCTAAGAGAGCTGAAGATCTGAAGCTGGCTGACGAAGTTATCGTAGCAGACGCTACCAACGCTGTAGAAGTTTACAACAAGGTAATGGAAGCAACCAACGGTAAGCTGGCTGATGTTACCATCAACTGCGTATCCATCGAAAACACCGAAATGGCTTCCATCCTGTCCACCAAGGACGATGGTACCGTATACTTCTTCTCCATGGCTACCAACTTCGTAAAGGCTGCTCTGGGTGCAGAAGGCGTAGGCAAGGACGTAAACATGATCGTAGGAAACGGTTACTGCAAGGGCCACGCTGCCATCGCATTGCAGGAAATGAGAGAGAGCGAAGGCCTGAGAAAGGTATTCACCGAGCTGTTCGCATAATCCCACCGTATTCGCGTACATCAATGACGATTATGAACCGGCAGGTTATGCCTGCCGGTCATAACTGTATATGACATGTATATGTAATAAAGGAGAACACTAACAATGGCTGAAAGAAGACATTTCAGAGACATCGAACTCTGGAAGGACGTTACTGACGAACAGTGGAACGACTGGCACTGGCAGGTAGCCAACAGAATCACCACTGTTGAGGAACTGAAGAAGATCATCAACATGACCGAACAGGAAGAAGCTGACATCACCGCTGTTGCCAAGAACTTCCGTCTGGGCATTACTCCGTACTATGCATCTCTGATGGATCCCGACGATCCCAGATGCCCGGTTCGTATGCAGGCTGTTCCCGTATCCGCTGAGCTGCACAGAAGCGACGCTGACATGCTGGACCCGCTGCACGAAGACGAAGACTCTCCGGCTCCCGGCCTGACTCACAGATATCCTGACAGAGTCCTGTTCCTGATCACCGACCAGTGCTCCATGTACTGCAGACACTGCACCAGAAGAAGACTGGCTGGCGAAACCGACGGCGCAAGATCCATGGAAGATATCAACAAGTGCCTGGACTACATCAGAAAGACTCCCGTCGTAAGAGACGTATTACTGTCCGGCGGTGACGCTCTGCTGGTAGAAGACGATGTACTGGAATACATCATCAGCGAACTGCGCAAGATTCCTCACGTAGAAATCGTTCGTATCGGTTCCAGAACTCCTGTCGTAATGCCCATGCGTATTACCGACAAGCTGGTTAACATGCTGAAGAAGTATCACCCGATCTGGCTGAACACTCACTACAACCATCCGAAGGAACTGACCGAAGAAGCTGCAGCAGCAGTTGCAAAGCTGGCTGACGCCGGTGTACCTCTCGGAAACCAGTCCGTACTGCTGAGAGGCGTAAACGACTGCCCGCACATCATGAGAGAACTGGTTCAGAAGCTGGTTAAGAACAGAGTAAGACCGTACTACATCTATCAGTGCGACCTGTCTCTGGGTATCGAACACTTCAGAACTCCGGTATCCAAGGGTATCGAAATCATCGAAGGTCTGCGCGGCCATACTTCCGGTTATGCAGTACCCACCTTCGTTATCGACGCTCCTGGCGGCGGCGGAAAGACTCCGGTTATGCCTCAGTACGTCATCTCCCAGGCTCCTGGAAAGGTTGTTCTGAGAAACTACGAAGGTGTAATCACCACTTACACCGAACCCACTGATCTGCCGGAAATGAAGTGCACCTGCGATTACTGCACTGGCAAGAAGCACTACGAATACGAAGGCGTTGCAGGCCTGCTGAGAGGCCAGAGACTGGCTATGGAACCTCAGGATCTGCTGCGTCACAAGAGAAACAAGTAGTCTGATCGACGAAATAAATGAACGACTGGAATGGGGCAGAGAAATCTGCCCCAAACCATAAGGAGAACCCATGGGCTTATTGTATGATTTACAGGAAAAATACAAGACGATTTCCATCGTAGGGATGGCGAAAAACGCCGGGAAGACCACGGCGCTGAACTATCTGATCGAGGAAGCCATGGACGAATGCATCCGGCTGGGAATCACCTCCATCGGACGCGACGGAGAGACCCAGGATCTGGTGACAGGAACGGACAAACCCCGAATTTACTTAGAGAAGGATACGATCGTGACGGTGCCCACCCAGCTGTACGATATGGCGGACGCCGGCCTGGAGATCCTGAAGAAAACCAAGTATTCCACGCCGATGGGAGATCTGCTCATCTGCAGGGTTGCCGACAGCGGCTACGTGCAGATTGCCGGACCGCCTGCGGCTATGGATACGAAGAAAGTGTGCGCGGAGATGCTGGGCTACGGCTGCGAGCTGATCCTGATCGACGGGGCCATCGACCGCAAGGCCATCGCTTCGCCGGAGACTTCCGACGCCATCATCCTGTCCACGGGAGCGGTGCTTTCCCGCAGCCTGCGGAAGGTGGTGGACGAGACGGCGCACATCGTCAATCTGTACTCCATTCCCGAAATGGAAGAGGGTGCGGCGCGAACTCTGATTGAAGAAAACAACTTCGATGACCGGATCATGCTGATCGATAAAGACGGCACGGTGACCAAGCTGGATCTGGCTACGGGCCTGGGCTCATCGAGATTTATAGATAGCGAGATTGATGAATCGACGGAATACGTCTACATCCCCGGTGCGTTTACCAACAGCGTCATCGCGGACATCAATCCGAAAAAGCTGAAACGCATTACATTCATTTTAAAAAACCCCACCAAGATCTTCCTGAGCGCCATGGACTGGGGCCTTTGGAGAAAGAAAGGCATGAGGATCAACGTGCTCAAGAACATTGAGATCGCGGCAATCACCGTAAACCCCTGGGCGCCTGCCGGTTACACCTTCGATCGCGAAGCGCTGGTATCCGCCATGAAGGAAGCCATTCCGGGAATGCCGATCATCGATGTGCGGGTGTAGGTTTGGAGGACTGAATTATGAAAATGGGATCGAATCGCCGATTGGCCAATGTGAAAACAAGACGGGAAGTCGGCCTCGATTACGTCATGCAGACGATCGATCTGAACACGCCCTTCGGCAAGAAACAGCTGAAAGAGATCAAGCCCTTTTATCCGGGTCAGGAGGATGAGCTGAACGCCGAGCTGGACCGGGTGGAACGCATGGTGAGCTTCGTGAAGGAATACGCCACCGTAACGGAGCAGATCCAGGAGATCTTCATGGAAGTGAAGGACGTGACTTATTCCATCCAGCGGGCGGAGCAGCAGACGCTGTCCGTGGTGGAGATCTACGAGATCAAGAGCCTTTTGCTTTCCATGCGGCGGCTGTGCCAGATCATACAGAAGGACGAAACGCCACTGGTTCCGGCGGAGTACGTTCCGGCGGACACCATGGATCTGCTGGACGTTCTGGATCCGCGGAAGGACAGGATCAATACGTTCTACATCTACGATGAATTTTCCGATGAAATCCGGGCGCTGCGCGGACAGAAGCGGGAATACGAAATCGCCATCCGCAGGGAACAGAAGGCCCGGCGGGACGAAATCAAACAAAAGTACGGCATCATGCTGACGCCGAAATTCGATATCGCCGTCTCCAAGAGCCATGCCGATTTTGAAAAGATCAGTTCCATCGAGGAACTGGAGCTGGTGGATCAGGATTACATGTCCGCCACCTTCCAGCTGAAAGCCGACGGCGCCGTCTACGACTACATGAAGCAGATGGACGAACTGAATGTGAAGCTGGAAGAGGAGGAGGAGCGGATCCGCCGGAAGATCTCTCTGGAGATCTTCAAGCACGAGGCGGTGCTGATCTCCAACTGCGAGAAGATGGGAGCTTTGGATCTGGCTCTGGGCAAGGCCCTCTTTGCGGTGAGCCGCGATTGCACCCGGCCGCAGATTGCAGCCGAACACGTGGTGGAGATCGAGGACGGAAGAAATATCCAGGTTGAGGACATTCTGAAGTCCAAGGGAAAGACCTACTGTCCCGTATCGATCGCTCTGAAGGACGGTGTCACCTGCATCACCGGCGCCAACATGGGAGGGAAGACTATCTCGTTGAAGCTTTCTGGTCAGGTGGCGATCCTGACTCAGTATGGCTTCTTCGTACCGGCGAAGAAGGCCAGAGTGGGACTTTCCAACTACATGCAGATCCTGATCGGCGACAGCCAGTCGGTGGAGCGCGGACTATCCAGCTTCGGCAGCGAAATGGAAGAGCTGAAGATCATGCTGGACAACAGCGTGGAGCGGACGCTGCTGCTCATCGACGAGATCGCCTCGGGGACCAATCCGGTGGAGGGCCTGGCGCTGACCAAGTCCCTGGTGGATTACCTCATTCAAAAACCGTACATCTCTCTCATCACGACGCACTTTGAAACCGTCACTGAGAAAGAAGGCGTAGTCAACATGCAGGTCAGAGGTTTGGCCGATGTGAACTTCACCCTTCTGAACAGAGAAATTCAATATGCGAAGCGGAGCGAGAGGATCAATATCATTTCGAAATATATGGACTACCGTCTGTATCGAGTAGAAAAGCAAGGCCAAGTGCCGAAAGATGCTCTGAATATTGCGAAGATGCTGGGAATCAGCTCTGAGATAATTGAAGGTGCCCAAAAATATATCAAATAAGGAGAATAGGAGAACAAGGATGAAAAGCAAATTAAATCTTGACCCAAAGGTTGTCGACAGTGCTCGTCAGCATGCCGCAAACGTTGCTCATGACATGCAGAAATTCATCGAGAGACACACGACGGTTTCTACGGAACGTACCATTCTGAGACTGTTAGGTGTGGACGGTGTTGACGAAGTTGACAACCCGCTGCCGAACGTTGTTGTCGATCAGATCAAGGAAGCCGGCGGCCTGCCCACAGGTGCTGCTTACTGGATGGGTAATGCTATGGTTCAGACCGGCAAGACTCCCCAGGAAATTGCAGAGGAAGTCGGAGCAGGAAAGCTGGAAATCACCAAGCTGCCTACCTGCACTCAGGAAGAAGCTGCCGCTGCTATCATGCCTATCGTTAAGCAGACTCTGGCTCACATCAAGGCTCAGACTGCCAAGAGAAACGAATACCTGGCTACCATCGGCGAAGGCAAAGAACCTTACCTGTACGTTATCGTAGCTACCGGTAACATCTACGAAGACGTCATCCAGGCTCAGGCTGCTGCTCGTCAGGGCGCTGACATCATCGCTGTTATCAGAACTACGGCACAGTCCCTGCTGGACTATGTTCCCTACGGTCCCACCACTGAGGGCTTCGGCGGCACCTACGCTACTCAGGAAAACTTCAGAATCATGAGAAAAGCTCTGGACGAAGTCGGTGAAGAAGTTGGCAGATACATCAGACTGTGCAACTACTCCTCCGGTATGTGTATGCCTGAAATCGCAGCCATGGGCGCTATGGAGCGTCTGGACGTTATGCTGAACGACGCGATCTACGGCATCCTGTTCAGAGACATCAACATGCAGAGAACGCTGGTTGACCAGTACTTCTCCAGAGTCATCATCGGCTACTGCGGTATCATCTTCAACTCCGGTGAAGATAACTACCTGACCACCGACGATGCATACGAAGCAGCTCACACCGTAACCGCATCTCAGTTCATCAACGAACAGTTCGCCGTACTGGCCAACATTCCGGAAGAACAGATGGGTCTGGGTCATGCTTTCGAAATGGATCCCTCCATCGAAGACGGCTTCTTATACGAGCTGGCGCAGGCACAGATGGCAAGAGAAATCTTCCCGAAGGCAAGATTAAAGTACATGCCGCCTACCAAGTTTATGACCGGTAACATCTTCAGAGGCCACGTACAGGACGCTCTGTTCAACCTGATTTCCGTATGGACCGGCCAGTCCTTACAGCTGCTGGGTATGCTGACCGAAGCGATCCATACTCCGCACATGCAGGATAGATATCTGTCCATCGAAAATGCGCAGTACATCTTCAACAACGCAAGACACCTGGGTGAAGAAGTTGAGTACAAGAAGGATGGTATCATCCAGAAGAGAGCTCAGGACGTCATCAAGAAGGCAGACGCACTGCTGGCAGAGATCGAAAAAGAAGGTCTGTTCTCCACCATCGAACAGGGTAAGTTCGGCGGCGTGAAGAGACCGAAGGACGGCGGCCACGGTTTGGAAGGTGTTTGCACCAAGGGTGACAACTACTTCAATCCCTTTATCCCTATGATGCTCGGAGGTGAAGAATAATGACGACATGTGCAGCAGCTACGACTCAGGTAGATTTAACCAAAGTTAAGCCTTACGGCGATACATTAAATGACGGTAAAGTAGAGCTGGCCTTTACTCTGCCCGTTCCCTACGGCGAAGAAGCCGCTGAAACCGCAAAGCAGTGGGTTCAGAAGATGGGCTTCGAAGAACCCAACGTAACCTACTATCACGAACTGTGCCCCGGATACACCTTCTTCGTTGTATACGGTTCCGCTACCGCTACCATCGACTACACCAAGATCGTGGTTCCGAAGGTAGACGGCGAAGTCTTTGACCGTGTCGAATGCGGCGAATGGATCGGCGAAAACATCGGAAGAGACATCGTTGTCGTCGGTGCTTCCATCGAATCCGATGCTCATACCGTAGGTATCGATGCCATCATCCAGATGAAGGGCTTCCACGGTCACTTCGGTCTGGAACGTTTCAAGAACGTTGTGGCTTACAACATGGGATCTCAGGTTCCCTGCGAAGCTCTGATCGCCAAGGCAAAGGAAGTCAATGCCGATGCGATCCTGGTTTCTCAGACCGTAACCCAGAAGGATATCCACATCATGAACCTGACCAAGATGGCAGAACTGATGGAAGCCGAAGGTCTGCGTGACAAGATGATCCTGACCTGCGGCGGTCCCAGAATCTCCCATGAACTGGCTCAGGAGCTGGGTTATGATGCCGGCTTCGGTCCCGGAAAGTACGCAGAACACGTAATGTCCTTCGTAATGCAGGAAGTAAAGAAGCGCGGCTGGGAAAAGAAAGCGAAGATCGAAGATCGCTAATCGAATCCGAAACCATTCAACTTTATGAAAATAAAGTCGAGAAGATTCTTTACAGTCACAATAAAGCATGATATAATTTTAACGATTGGTGGGATGGTCACGTCCCACCTATTCGACATTATGCAGAGTGATGTATAAGTAATTTCAAAGAAAGGTGATACAGAAATGATTAACAAAATTATGACTGCAGATCAGGCCGTTGCAGGCGTACAGGACGGCATGACAATCATGGTCGGCGGTTTCCTGGGAACTGGTTCTCCGGAAGTGCTGATGGACGCTCTGGTAAGAAAAGGCGTAAAGCATCTGACTGTAATCGGTAACGACGGTGGTCTGGCTGCAGGTCAGCCCGCAGGCGAATTCGGTGGAAAGACTGCCAGAGGTATCGGTAAGCTGCTGGAGCACCACATGGTAGATCACATTATCGCTTCTCACATCGGCGTTAACCCCATGATCAACGAACAGGTTGCGGAAGGAACTCTGCATTACACTCTGGTTCCCCAGGGTACTCTGGCTGAGAAGATCAGAGCAGCAGCTTACGGTCTGGGCGGCGTTCTGACTCCCACCGGCGTTGCTACCCCGATGGAAACCGAACTGGACGAGCTGGGAAGACAGAAGAAGGTCGTAGAAATCGAAGGTAAGAAGTACCTGTTCGAACTGCCCCTGTTTGCCGACTACTCCTTTATCAGAGCATCCGTTGCCGACAAGTTCGGTAACTACTACTGCTCCAAAGCGACCAAGAACTTCAACTACGTAATGGCTGGCGCTTCCAAGCACACCATCATTGCCCCGGAAAAGATCGTTGAGATCGGCGAAATCGATCCCGATTACTTCGGAGTTGCAGGCGTTCTGGTAGAAGGTATTGTGGAAGGAGAAAAGAAATGGCAGATTTAAAAGCAAGAATTGCGAAGAGATGCGCAAAGGAATTTCAAGATGGCGACTTCATCAATCTGGGAATCGGCTTACCGACCATGGTAGCTGATTACATCCCGGAAGATATTCAGGTTACCTGCCACTCCGAAAACGGATTTGCAGGAATCGACTCTGTAGCTACCGCTGAAAACCTGGATGTTGATATCATCAACTCCGGCGGTACCTATGTAACCGCTCTGCCGAGAGTAAAGTACTTCGACACCGCTGAATCCTTCGGTCTGGTTCGCGGCGGCCACGTAAAGGCTACCGTACTGGGCGCCATGGAAGTTGCTGAAAACGGCGACCTGGCTAACTGGATCGTTCCCGGAAAGAAAGTTGCCGGTATGGGCGGCGCTATGGACCTGTGCGCAGGCTGCCCCGAGGTTATCATCGTTATGCTGCACACCCAGAAGGGTGCTCATAAGATTCTGAAGAAGTGCACCCTGCCTCTGACTGCAGAAAAGTGCGTTTCCAAGATCATCACCGAAATGGGCGTTATGGAAGTAACTCCGGAAGGTATCGTTCTGAAGGAACTGCACCCGGATTACACTCTGGACGACATCAAGGCTGCTACCGGCTGTGAACTGATCATCAGCCCGGACCTGAAGCCGATGGAAGAAGAATAATCCAAGCCAAACAGGATAGACGGAAAAGAAACAAAATAAGACCTGACAGATGATCCTGTCAGGTCTTTTGTATAGTGTTCACAGTGATGAGAACCGACGGAGGTGAAATGAGTGAAAGAAATCGGAATTATGGAGGTGGGTGGATTCCGGATCGGCCACGCACAAAACGAAGAAGCCGGAACGGGCTGTACCGTGTTTCTGATGGATGAGATGAGCCCCACAGGGCTGGATGTGAGAGGCGGCGGACCGGCTTCCCGGGAATCCCAGCTCCTGGTTCCCGTATTTCAGGCGGATCGAATCAACGCCATCCTGCTGTCCGGAGGAAGTGCTTTCGGTCTGGATGCGGCCGGCGGCGTACAGCGGTACCTGGAAGAGAGGAATATCGGCTTCGACGTCGGTGTTACGAAGGTTCCGCTGGTCTGCCAGTCCTGCCTTTTCGACTTGACGGTAGGACGCATGGATGTGCGGCCCGACGGAGCCATGGCGTATGAAGCTTGTGAAAATGCAGGGTATGAAGCTCCGAAAGAAGGAAATGTGGGCGCAGGAATCGGATGCTCCGTAGGAAAGTACCGGGGAATGGAACGGGCCATGAAGTCCGGCTTCGGGACCTTCGCCTTCCAGGTGGGAGCGGTAAAGGTGGGCGCCATCGTCGCGGTCAATGCCCTGGGCGATATCTACGATCCGGATGGAAACCGCATCGGCGGACTGTTGAATCCCGAAAAGACCGGATTTTCCAGCATGGTAGAAGAGATGTTTACCGACGGCGGTGAAATCGAAGACATCTATTCCAATAACACCACTCTGGGGATCATTGTGACCAACGGAAGGTTCGGAAAGACACAGCTGACCAAGATCGCCGGAATGACCCACAACGGCTACGCCAGAGCCATTCGGCCGGTTCATACCACAGCCGATGGGGACAGCATTTACGCCGTATCCACCGGAGCTGTGGAATGTGATATCAACCTGGTGGGCGTCATGGCTTCTCACGCCATGCAAAGGGCCATCGCCCGTGCCATCCAGACGGCGGAGACGGCCTACGGTCTGACCAGCTGGAGGGAACTCAGCGCAGGTGCTTCTCGATCAGATCGATGAAGGTCTCGGCGTACTCCCGCTTGGAGAACAGGGCGCGAGCGTTGTTTTTGTTTCCGCCGCCCTTTCCGTTATAAATCGAAGCGTTTTCCTTGACGATCTTTCCGCAGTCCACGGTACCGTCGGAGAACAGCAATACGGTGTTGGTCTGGCCATCCAGGATCAACACCAGTTTTTTTATGTCATCCAGGATCGGACGACCGATGGTAAGCAGGTCGTCCACCTTCATATCGTTGAATTCGTACAGGAGAATCCCGTTCAGATACCGGCCGCTGAGGCCTTCCGGTGCGGTTTCGCCGCGGCCTTTGGCCGTTGCTTCGACCGCGCTCAACAGTTTGAGGTCGCTTTCGATCACGGCGCTGCGCTGGCGGATGACGGATTGCTTCAGGTTGTATAATTCCGTGCGGACGGCGCTCATCTTTTCTTCGGCGATCTTCATTTTCTCCAGAAGGTCGTGGGTGTTGGCGCTGTACTTGTTGTTCAGCTTCGTCAGAATTTCGTGCTTGGCGTCGTAGTCTGCCAGAGCCCGCTGACCGGCTTCGCAGTAGACCCGGAACATGCCCTTGTTGGCCTCCACCTTCCAGATTTTAATCAGTCCCACCTGTCCTGCAAACTTGGGATGAGTTCCGCAGCAGGCCACGGAATCGGCGGGATTTTTGGGATCGCCCACGCAGACGATGGAAATGTCGCGCTCGATGGCCAGCTTCTTACGCACCGGGAAGTGTTCCGCATCCGCCTTCGTTTCAAAACGGTAGGTGGTAACGGGCAGGTTCTTCCAGATGGCCTCGTTGGCACAGCGCTCTACATGAAGGGCCATGTCCATGGTCAGCTCCGTAAATTCCGGCTTTTCCTCCAGACTGATGTCGATGGTCATGTAATCGTCGCCCATGTGGAAGCCGCGGTTGATGCCGCCGTACTCGCGGAAGAACATGCCGGAGAGAATGTGCTCGCCGCAGTGGCGCTGCATGTTGTCAAATCGGCGATCCCAGTCGATTTCGCAGTGGACGATCCGGCCGGGAGTGAAGTGAGAAGCCGGCTCCTCCAGGCCCGCAGCGCGGGTTGCCGCCAGGTCGATCTGATGGTAGACCACGTTGTCCTTCTCGCGCACGTGGCAGACGGCGTAGCCGTCGATGGTTCCCCGGTCGCTGGGCTGGCCGCCGCCCTCCGGGAAGAACACCGACTGATCGAGAACGCACAGGCACTGGACGGCCTTGTCCTTGATCCCCAGTGCCTCCATTTCGGCGCGGTCGGTAATCAGCGCAACGACGGCGGCGTCGTTGCTGCGCATATCTACATCCTGCTGATAAAGTCGAACGGTTTTATTCATAGAATCCTCCTTGTGAGAACATATGGGACAGTCTCTTGCGAATATATTAGAAACGCGAGTATCTTCATTATATCACAATTCGGCGCAGATCGCATGGGTTTTCAACGGTTCGACGGCCGGAAGAGCAGGACGACGGAGCGCAGCGGAAACGGAATTTGGCGCAAGACGGCGACATGGCGCAGGGGAGGAGAAGGATGGAAGGGAAGATTGCAGCGAAGGTGATGGTGGCAACCATTCTGTTGGGCGCAGTGGGACTGGCAAATACGGGTCGGTGGTCTGCGGTGTGGAATCGGGTGTGGCCGGCGTCAGGAGCGACGGCAGCGGATACCATCGTCATCGATGCGGGACACGGTGGTTTCGACGGCGGCGCCGTCAGCAAAAAGGGAACGTCGGAGAAGGACATCAATCTGGCCATTGCACATCAGCTTCGGGAGCTGGCCGAAAGGGACGGCTGGAACGTGGTCATGACCCGAACGGAGGACGTGGGGCTGGATGAGGGAAACGATGAGCGGAAGCGGATTCGAACGCGAAAGACGGAGGATCTGCGGAATCGAAAGGAGCTGATCGACAAAACCCGCCCCCTTCTGGCCGTCAGCATCCACCTGAACAGTTTTCAGGAAGACCCGTCCGTTCGCGGTGCACAGACGTTCTTTCCCTCACGGGCGCCGGAGGAACGAATCGTAGAGGAAAGCAAGCGGCTGGCGGAGAACATTCAGGGAAAGCTCATTACGGGGCTGGATGACGGGACGAAGCGAGAGGCGCTGGGGAAGAAGGACGTACTTCTGCTGAAGGATCCGACGGTGCCAACGGTCATTGTGGAATGTGGGTTTCTCTCCAACGGAGCCGACGAAGCGAATCTGAAGCAGCCGGAATTTCAACGAAAATTAGCACAATTTATTTACGAGGGAATTCTGGAATATTCAGGAAAAGAAAAACGCGAAACTATGTTCGTGATTGACAGCTGTTCGCCCTGAAAACGAACGTGGATAAGTTTCCACAGAAGGGGAAAAACTTGTGGATAACTTTTGGGGTTGACTTTTTTCGAGATGCCAAAATAGATTGAAAATACTGGTGTGTAAGGCTTTTAAGTTATCCACAAAGGGCTTTGGATAACTTTTTACAATGCGGTGGAAAAAGCGCGGAGTGAACCGTGAAACCCCTTGAAATCAGTCGAATTACCAATTTTGACTCCGCTGTGGAAAAGGTGGAAAAATCGGTTTACATAAAACCAGAACGGACATTCGCCGTAAAAAATATAAAAAGGCCAAAACAAATTATGGTCGAAAAACGTCATAATATGGGAAAGATTCTTCAACACCCCACAGAAAATGTGGTATAATGTCTACGCCCCGCGATTGGCGGGGCGAGCGACAGCGAACCGAAGACAGAGCTTAGCAGAGCCGGTGAAATGTCTACGCCCCGCGATTGGCGAGGCGAGCGGTAGTTTGTATGGAAAGTGGGGAGAAGTGTGAGTTTCCTGGAAAAGTGGAAAGACGTATGGCGCCAACAGTTTTGGACGCTTTTAAAGCTATTGCTTTTTTCCTGTATCATCGGCGTATCGGTGGGTATCGTGGGAGCATTGTTCCATCACGCCATCGAGATTGCTACCCATCTGCGAAAAGAGCTGTCCTGGCTGTTGTACTGCATGCCGCTGGCCGGTGTGATGATCATCGGCCTTTACAAGGTCTGCGGCATGGAAAAGGACCGGGGTACGAACTTCGTACTGACGGCGGTTCGTGAAAACGAGCCGATGCATCTGCGGACGGCTCCACTGATCTTCATCGCCACGGTGCTGACCCATCTGACCGGCGGCTCTTCCGGACGGGAAGGCGCGGCACTGCAGCTGGGCGGCGCTATCTCCGGAAAGATCGGACGAGCCATGAAGCTGGACGAAAAGGACGAGCGCGTCATCACCATGTGCGGCATGGCCGCCGGGTTTTCCGCCCTGTTCGGGACGCCCATTACGGCAGCCGTGTTTGCCATGGAAGTGATCAGCGTCGGCGTCATGTACTATTCGGCGCTGGTTCCCTGCGTTCTGGGAGCGGTGATCGCCATGCTGGTGGCGCAGAAGATGGGCGGGGAGGTCACCTTCTTTGTTCTGAGCGAAATTCCGCTGCTGTGCGCCTCGTCGGTGATCCGGGTCCTGATCCTGGGAGTGCTCTGCGCCGGGATTGCCGTAATCTTCTGCTGGGTCAACCACAAGACGCCGCAGATCTACGCCAAATACCTGCCTCACCCCATGATGAGGGCGGCGGTGGGCGGTCTGATCGTCATCGGCCTGACGCTTCTGGTGGGAACGCGGGACTACAACGGCGCCGGAATGGATGTGATCACCCGGGCGCTGGCGGGACAAGCCGTGCCCTACGCTTTTCTGCTGAAGATCTTATTTACGGCAATCACGTTGGGAGCCGGGTTCAAGGGCGGCGAGATCGTCCCCGTCTTCTTCACCGGAGCCACCTTCGGCTGCGTTGTGGGAGGACTGCTGGGACTGTCTGCGGGGTTTGGCGCGGCGCTGGGTATGACCGCCATCTTCTGCGGCGTGACCAACTGTCCGCTCAGCTCGATCCTGCTGGCCTTTGAACTGTTCGGCGGAGAGGGACTGGCGCTGTACGCCCTGTGCATCGCCGTATCCTATATGCTGTCCGGCTATTATGGCCTGTACAGCGAACAGAAGATCCTTTATTCGAAGCTGCGACCGGAGTTTATCGATAAAAAAGCACATTAAACACAAAGGGGATTCATCATGAGGAGAAGAGAAGAGAACGATGAAGGGAAAAAGAAAAAGAAAGGGCTGACGGCACTCCAGTGCTTCGGTCTGACCTTTCTCATCGCCTTCAGCCTGTTTCTGGGCGGAAGCATGCTGCTGTCGCAGCGTATGTTTGCCGGAACGGAAACGCTGGGCGGACTGGAATTTCTCGCGAAGGACGAGGAAATGGAAGAGGTATTCGGAACGGACAACCGGGTCAACGTGCTGCTTCTGGGAATGAACGACAACATGGCCGACACTATCATGGTTGCCAGCTTCCACACGAAGAACAAGACGCTGGATCTGATCTCCGTCCCCCGGGATACCTACTATGAGCGCAGCGATTTCAAGAGCTCTGCGACTCAGAAGATCAACAGCATCTACAACACCGAGAAGGAAAACGGGATGCAGAAGATGGCAAAGGCCGTCAGCGACGTGCTGAACGGGATGCCGCTGCACTACTATATGGCGGTGGATTACAAGGGCGTGGGAAATATCGTCGACGCCATGGGAGGCGTGGAATTCGATGTTCCCTTCCACATGAGATACAGCGACCCCACCGACGAACCGCCGCTGTACATCGATGTGCCTGCGGGACGGCAGGTACTGGACAGCGAAAACGTGGTGGAATTTCTCAGGTTCCGAAAGAGCAATTTCCGCGGCTATCAGAGCTATCCCGACGGGGACGAGGGCCGCATCAAGACCCAGCAGGAGTTCATGAAGGCGGCATTTCAGCAGGCGATGAACGGTGATGTGCTGAAGGTGGCTTCGGCGGTTCTGGAAAACGTGGAGAGCGACCTGTCCTGGGGAACGGCGGCAAAGCTGGTGACAAAGGCCATCGGATCGGATATTCAGATGACCACATGGAAGGTGCCAGGCGAAGCGATGATGTCGGCCACCAATCGGGATTCCACGCGGTTGTCCTTCTACTTTGTGGATAAAGAAGGCGTGGCGGAGATGCTGGATCTGATCTACAACGGACCGAAGGAAGAAGACACCGACGGTGCGGACGGCGCGGAGGACGCAGCGGAGTAGGCTGCGGGGCGTCTGATTGGAAACGAACGAAAAGAAAGTCGTTGAGTTATGTGACTCATGGTATTGCATCAAGGGTCGCATGACTTCAGCGATTTTTTTGTGCGATTGCCCACTGATTTTTTGTGCAACTGTGAGCTTGGCGGAAGCGCGGCGCTAGGCGTCGCGCCACCATCAGAGTTCAATCGACCGCTGGCGTTGTCCGCCAGCGCACCGCGCTTTGCATGATTCGACGGAATGAAAACATGGCGGTGTGAGCCGATGAATTTTACATCAATATACTTGAACTTATTCGGCGTTCGGGTTTATAATAAAAGAATAATGCGCTTTTGGGATGCGCGGAAAGGGATATCACACAAAACGTTACATAAGGGGAAAGAGATAAAGGAATTACCAATGAAGACAAATACGATCAAAGATTTTATAAAGTATTTTATCGTGGCATTTCTGGTCATGATGCTGCTGTTCACGCCCATGCGGTTTCTGCTGCGGTCGGTGGGAGAGATCCAGCTGTTTGAGCCGGAAGAGAATTTGATGGAAAGTCTGAACTTCATCGTGGGTGAGGACAGCCCGTTCTTTGAAGCGTTTCAGGACAAGGAGCGGGTCAATGTGCTGCTTCTGGGCGTCAATGACAATCTGACCGATACGATTATGGTGGTCAGCTTCGACATGAAAGCACAGCATGTAGATGTCATTTCCGTTCCGCGTGACACCTTCTATCAGAGAGAAGGATACAACGGGGCTGCAGAAAAGAAGATCAACGCGGCATACCGCGGTTCTGCGGTGAATACGGCCAAGGCCGTCAGCGACGTGCTGATGGGGATGCCGCTCCATTATTATGCGGTCATCGAATACGAGGGCGTGAAGAACATCGTAGACGCTATCGGCGGTGTGCCGATGAACATCGAATTCAACATGAAGTACAGCGATCCGACGGACGATCCTCCGCTGTATATCAACATCCCCAAGGGGGAGCAGGTGCTGGACGGAGAACACGCCATGCAGTTCCTGCGCTACCGGAAGGGCTATGTGGAAGGGGATCTGGGCCGCGTCAAGGCGCAGCAGGAATTCGTCAAATCCGCCTTTAAGCAGGCACTGAAGTCCAACCTGCTGAAGACGGCAGAGACGGTATTCGACAATGTGGAATCGGACGTCACCCTGGACATGATGATCAAAATCGCGTCCAAGGCCGTGGGATTGAGCGGGGAAGACATCGAAACCTATACCATTCCCAACTATGCGGACCCCAATCCACCGTATTACGTATATCCCAAAGACGAAGAAATCGGCGAGATGATGAAGCAGATCTACTCCATCGAGCCGGAGCCCGAAGAGGGTGAGGAAGAAGGCGAAAGTGACGGCGCCGAATCGGGCGCAGAAGGTTAAGAAAAGATAAGGGGTTGAATACATGGATGAAAAAACACTGCGAGCGAAGAAGGTTGCGGAGCTGCGGGAAATCGCCGCGGCTCTGAAGCTGATAGGCTTTGAAAAACTGAAGAAAGCGGAGCTGTTAGAGCTGCTTCTGGAGACAGCGCGCAAGGCGCAGGAGGCGGATCGGAAAGCTCTGGTAGTCCAGGAAGAGGATCGCGGGGCTAAGATGGTCCAAGAGGCGGACCGCGGGGCTAAGATGGTCCAAGAGGCGGAGCGCGAGGATAAGGTGGTCCAGAAAACGGATCGAAAAGCCCGGACGGGTCGGGAGCGTAAGGAAAAGGCGGTCCGAGAAAAAGAAGCGGCAGGAGCTTTCGACGAAGCGGCGGCTATGGACCGTGCGAAAGAGCCCAGAGAAGCGAAAGAGCCCAGAAGAGCCAAGGAACCCAGGGAAGCGAGAGAACCCAAAGACACAAAAGAAATAAAAGACACAAAAGACACAAAAGACACAAAAGACACCGAAGAAAAAGAATCCAAGAACCATTATAAGCAGGAGGACCGGCCGGAGGTGGAAGGCATTTTAGAGCTCGTCGACGGCGGTTATGGCTTTCTGCGTTTTCACAACTTTCTTACCAGTGAACACGATATCTACGTGTCTCCTACCCAAATTCGACGTTTTAATTTAAAAACCGGAGATAAGATTCTGGGAATCACCCGCAGAGCCAACGAAGGCGAAAAGTGGGGTGCTTTGTTGTACGTAAAAACAGTCAACGGTGACGAACCGGGTGTGGCAATTCGCCGACCGGATTTCGACGAGCTGACACCCATCTTCCCTAACGAACGGCTTTCTCTGGAGGACGGTACGCGGGAGCTTTCCATGCGTCTGATCGATCTGGTGGCGCCCATCGGCAAGGGTCAGCGCGGCTTGATCGTAGCTCCGCCCAAGGCCGGAAAAACCGTATTGTTGAAGAAAGTTGCCGGAAGCATCGAAAAGAAATATCCGGAGGTGGAACTGATCGTGCTTTTGGTGGATGAGCGGCCGGAGGAAGTGACCGACATGCAGCGTTCCATCAAGGGAGAAGTGATCTACTCCACCTTCGACGAAATGCCCCAACACCATGTGCAGGTGGCAGAAATGGTGTTGGCCAGAGCACAGCGATTGGCAGAGCACGGCCGCGACGTGGTGATTCTTCTGGACAGCCTGACGCGGCTTGCCCGGGCCTACAACCTGGTAGTTCCCCCGTCGGGGCGGACGCTGTCCGGCGGTCTGGATCCCAGCGCTTTATACAAGCCGAAGAAGTTCTTCGGCGCTGCCAGAAAACTGGAAGAAGGCGGCTCCGTTACCATCCTGGCTACGGCTCTGGTGGAGACGGGAAGCCGCATGGACGATATGATCTTCGAAGAATTCAAAGGAACCGGAAACATGGAGCTGCATCTGGACAGAAAGCTGTCGGAAAAGCGCATCTTCCCTGCCATCAACCTGAACAAATCGGGAACGCGGCGGGAGGATCTGCTGATGAACCAGGAAGAGATGGAAGCGGTGTGGATCATGCGGCGGGCCATGGCAAACATGGGAACCCAGGAAGCCACGGAGCGCATCATCGACCAGATGGCCCATACGAGAAACAACGCCGATTTCGTCGAGATCCTGAAGAAGATCGGCTTGGAGGATAAAGATGGATTTAGGTAAGATTTTTATTAAAAACGCCTGCCCCACCAAAATCGGAGGACAGGCGGTCATGGAAGGCATCATGATGCAGGGATCGGATCGGATTGCCACGGTGATCAAAAATCCCCACGGCGGTATGCGGATCCGCATCACGCCGAGGAAGGCAGCATCGGGATGGAAGAAGATTCCCGTCCTGCGTGGCGTCATGGCCTTCATCTCTTCCATGGTGACGGGCTGCAGTATCCTGATGTACTCCGCCGAGGTGTTGGAAAGCTTCGAGGAGGAAGGACCGAAGGAAGAAGAAAAGGACAAGCTGACGCTGTTTCTGGAAAAGCATTTCGGTGAAAAGGCGGCGCTGACGGTGATGCTGTACATGTCGGTGGTATTGGCCATCGGCTTTACCGTAGGCGTGTTCATTTTGCTGCCTACGCTGATCATCAACCTCTGTAAGAATTTTACCGAGAGCCACCTGATTCTGAACCTGCTGGAAGGAATCCTGCGCATCATCCTGTTCGTGGGATACGTGGCTGTCATCTCCCGCATGGAAGAGATCCGTCGGGTGTTTCAGTATCACGGTGCGGAACACAAGACGATTCACTGCTACGAAAACGGTCTGGAACTGACGCCGGAAAACGCCCAGAGCTTCGAAACGCTGCATCCTCGCTGCGGAACCAGCTTCATGGTCTTCGTCATGATCATCAGCCTGCTGCTGTTTTCCTTATTTGGATGGCCCAATCTGGTCATGCGGGTTCTGTCGCGGCTCCTGCTTCTGCCGGTGATTGCCGGAATTTCCTACGAAGTATTGCAGTGGGCGGGACGCAGCGATTCGCCCATCGTCAAGGCGCTGTCTCTGCCGGGAATTCTCCTGCAGAAGCTGACCACCCGCTGTCCCGACACGGAGCAGCTGGAAGTGGCCATCACCGCCATGAAGGCCTGCATTACCGATCAGTGGAACCACGAGGATCTGATCATCGCCGACATCGCCGATGACGGAACCGTGACCCGTCGCCCCGATCTGGAAGCGGCGGAGAAGGAGAAACAATAGTATGGGATTGCGTGTAAGAGAAATCATCGGGATCGCTGCCAACCGGTTTCAGGAAGAGGGCTGTCTGGACCCGAAGCTGGATGCGGAGCTTCTGATGATGCATCTGATGAAGGCGGAGCGCAGCTGGCTCTTCACTCACGGCTCGGAGATTCTGGCGGATGAGACCTGCGAGGAGTACTTTCGGCTGGCCGATCGCCGGGCCTCCGGCGTTCCCGTCCAGTACATCATCGGAAGTCAGGAATTCATGGGCCTGCGGTTTTACGTGGACGAATCGGTACTGATTCCGCGGCAGGATACGGAGCTTCTGGTGGAGACGGCTCTGGAGGAGTTGAAGACCATGAAGAAACCGGCGCTGGGAGCGCTGGAGGTTCTGGATCTGTGCACCGGAAGCGGGGCCATCGCCGTCAGTCTGGCTTACTATGCGCCGAAGATCAAGGTGACGGCAACCGATCTCAGCGTCCGGGCTTTGGAAACGGCAAAGAAGAACGCCGCAGCCTTTCGCCAGAACATCGCGTTTTTCGAGGGGGACCTGTGGGAGGCCCTGCCGGCCAACGAGAAGAAACAGAAGGGAAAGAAGCAGTTCGACGTGATCTGTTCCAATCCTCCCTACATTCCCAGCGCCGTCATCGACGGGCTGCAGAGGGAAGTGAAGGACCACGAGCCGCGGCTGGCGCTGGACGGCGGCCCGGAGGGCATGGACCTGTACCGGCGGATTTTCGAAAAGGTGGGCTGGTTTTTGAAGCCTGAGGGTGTGCTGCTGTTGGAGATCGGCCACGACCAGGGCGATCGGATCACGGAGCTGGCGAAAGAACACGGCTTTGCCGCGGAGATCCGAAAGGATCTGGCAGGCCACGACCGCATGGCGGTTTGCCGCAGATAAAAACGATCGAAGGATAGAGAAGAGTATGAAATTTGAATTAGAACAATATCAACCGCCGGATTTTTCCGCCCGGAAGCTGGTCAATGCGCCCAACGTGGTGTGGAAGGCGGTGGAGCGGGATTTTGTGGCGCCCGACAATTACCATGCCACCAGCATTTTTCCGGAGTATTACAAGGTGGACGGAAAGTGGATTCTGGCGGAGGAAAGCCGCATGGACTGCCTTGCCGTGTGGAACGACGGAAGGATCGATGTGAAGGAATTCCGGCATCTGAAGCAGGGAGATCTGGTGGCCTGTGGCCGTAGAGAGAACGGAGAGGACGGTATCCTGGTCTATCCGGATGGATTTCGAGCCGGAGAGGAAGAGAAGAGCGAAGCCTTTGCCTTTCGCCAGAGACGTTCCCGGGAGACGGCCTTTTCCGCGGATTATAAATTCTTACAGGAACTGCTGAACTACGAGAGGGACAACGGCTACGTGGTTTGGGTCATGGGCCCGGCCTGCACCTTCGACGCTTCGGCCCGGAAGGCCTTCTCCAAGCTGGTGGACAACGGCTACGTGGATGCGGTTCTGGCGGGAAACGCCCTTGCCACCCACGATCTGGAAGGAGCCTATCGCCGCACGGCACTGGGACAGGACATCCGGACCCAGCGCTGCATGCCCAATGGCCACTACAACCATATCGATACGCTGAACCGGGTGCGCAGCTACGGCTCCATGGAAAAGTTCATCGAGGAAGAAGGCATCGACAACGGCATCGTCTACAGCTGCATCAAAAACAACATTCCGCTGGTTCTGACCGGTTCCATCCGGGACGACGGGCCCATGCCGGAGGTCTATGCCGACGTATATCAGGGGCAGGACGCCATGCGGGACTGCATCCGCAAGGCAACCACGGTGATCTGCATGGCTTCCATGCTTCACACCATCGCCACCGGCAACATGACGCCGGCGTTTCGCGTTCTGGAGGACAAGACGGTGCGGCCGGTGTATTTCTACAGCGTAGACATTTCCGAGTTTGCCGTCAACAAGCTGGGCGATCGGGGAAGTCTGGCGGCCAGAAGCATCGTGACCAACGCTCAGGACTTCATGATCAAGATCCGCAAGGGACTGAAGCTGTAGTGGGGGCCGGAACGCACCGGCAGGGGAGAACAACTATGGTATTGGAGAATAAGCTGGGAATCAGCGATTCCGCAGAATTGGCCAGAGAAGAAGAGAAAATATCGAAGAAAAAAGCGCTGGAACTGTTCGAATCCGGGCTGTTGGACCGTCTGGAAGCAGGCAGTTTCGAGAGCCTGCGCCAAATTCATCGCTTCCTGTTCTGCGAGATCTACGATTTTGCGGGGAGGGTGCGGATCGTGAACCTGGCCAAGGGAAATTTCCGATTCGCTTCTGTGATGTATCTGGAGGCAGCCTTGGAGCAGATTTCGGCCATGCCCCAATCCACGTTTGACGAAATCGTAGAAAAATATGTGGAAATGAACGTAGCTCACCCTTTCCGGGAAGGTAACGGGCGCAGTTCCAGGATCTGGCTGGATCAGATGCTGAAACGGGAGCTGGGCATGGTGGTGGACTGGAGCCGCGTGGACAAACAGGATTATCTTTTGGCCATGGAACGTAGCCCCATCAAGGACGTGGAAATCAAGGTGCTGTTGAAACAGGCTCTGACCGATCAAGTGAACGACAGGGAGATGTACATGAAGGGAATCGATGCCAGCTACGCCTATGAGGGGTATGATGTCTATCAGACCGCACGGCTGTAAGGGGCGCGTGGAACTATTGATAGAGAAAGATAAAACGCGTCCCGGAGGGACGGGCCTTTGAGCCTGTCGGTCGGAGACGCGTTTTTTGATGGTGCGCCGGATGGCAGTGGTTTGACGTTTAGATTCTGGCAACGCCCGTATCGATGGCTGCCTGATATACGGCCTTGGCTACGGTTTCGCCGACCCGTTCGTCGAAGGGAGGAACGATGATGTAGTCCTCGGACAGTTCTTCGTCGGAGACGAGGGAAGCGATGGCCTTGGCAGCAGCTACCTTCATCTCTTCGTTGATGTCGCTGGCCTTGGCGTCCAGAGCGCCGCGGAAGATACCGGGGAACGCCAGTACGTTGTTGATCTGGTTGTGATGGTCGGAACGGCCGGTACCGATGACTCTGGCACCTGCAGCCTTGGCGTCTTCCGGCTGGATTTCCGGATCCGGGTTGGCCATGGGCATAACGATGGCGTCCTTTGCCATGCTCTGTACCATTTCCTTGGTGACCAGGCCCTTGACGGAAACACCTACGAAGATGTCGGCGCCCTTCATGGCTTCGGCCAGACCGCCGGTGCGGCCTTCCTTATTGGTCAGCTGGGCGATTTCCTGATGAACCCAGTTGGAATACGTTTCGTTGCGGTTTAAGATACCCTTGCTGGAGCAGCAGAACACGTCCTTGACGCCCATGTTCAGCAGCATTCTGGCGATGGCGGAACCGGCGGCACCGGCGCCGCTCATGGCTACGGTCACGTCCTTCCACTCCTTGCCTACGACGCGCAGAGCGTTGATCAGGCCTGCGGTAACTACAATTGCCGTACCGTGCTGGTCGTCGTGGAAGACGGGGATGTCCAGTTCCTTCTTCAGGCGGCGTTCCACCTCGGCGCAGCGGGGAGAAGAAATGTCTTCCAGATTGATGCCGCCGAAGCTGGGAGCGATCATCTTAACGGTGTGGATGATGTCCTCTACGTCCTGGGAAGCAACGCAGATGGGGAAGGCGTTGACGCCGGCAAATTCCTTGAACAGAACACACTTTCCTTCCATGACGGGCATGCCCGCTTCGGGACCGATGTTGCCCAGACCTAATACGGCGGAACCGTCGGTGACTACGGCGACCATGTTTCCTTTTCCGGTGTACTTGTAGACGTCGTCCTTGTTCTTTGCGATGTAGCGGCAGGGTTCAGCGACGCCGGGAGTGTAGGCCAGGGATAAATCCCGAGCACTCTTAACGGGAGCCTTTCCCACAACGTCGATTTTACCTCTCAGCTGTTCGTGAAACAGCAGCGATTCTTCCTGAATATTCATTGGTTTCTCCTCCTGTCTTGATTCGGAAATGCGATGGATCAAACGGTATGTTATCTGTCTCTATCATACCGCATTTTTCCGGAAAAACAAAATACATAATTTTCATTACATAATCAAATTCGTTTATGTTAAGTATTCATTTCACACCCGTGGTCAAAAATGTTTGATAAAAGCAAAAAAGGACTTGCGGCCATGGGGCGATTGTGCTAATATATAATAGCATGTTTCAGGACAGGTACGCTAAAAGATCCTGCGGTGATTCAGTCCCCAGGAATCGACATATAACAATACCAAAAAGGAAAGAGGTGAAAAAGAAAATGAAACAGGGAATCCATCCTAAGTATGTTGAATGCAAGGTTACTTGCGCTTGCGGAAATACTTTCGTTACGAAGTCTACCAAGGAAGAGATGAGACTGGACGTTTGCTCTGCATGCCATCCGTTCTTCACGGGACAGCAGAAGTTCATCAACCGCGGTGGTCGTGTTGAAAAGTTCAAGAAGAAGTTCAATATGGAATAAGAACGAAAATGAACCGGAAATGAAAATTTCCGGTTTTTTTTCGGGCAAAATGATGATACAATAAAGATTCAGGATAGATGAAAGCGACCGTTATAATCAGAGAAACCATAGGAGAATCATTGAGATGTTTGGCAAATTAGACTTTATTTTGGAAAAGTACGAAGAGCTGAGCCTGAAGGTGTCGGATCCGGATGTGATCAGTAACCAAACCGTCTGGCAGAAGCACATCAAGGAGATGGGAGAGATGGAGCCCATCGTCAATAAATACAAGGAATACAAGAAAGCGTCGGAGGATCTGACCTCGGCCAAGGAGCTGCTGGCGGAAAGCGGTTCCGACGAGGATCTGAAGGAAATGGCAAAGATGGAGATCGCCGAGCTGGAGGATAAGATCGAAACCTACAGCAAGGAACTGAAGGTTCTGCTGATTCCCAAGGACCCCAACGATGAACGAAACGTCATTCTGGAAGTCAGAGCCGGTACCGGCGGCGACGAGGCTGCCCTGTTCGGCGCGGACCTTTTGAGAATGTATATGAGATATGCGGAGCGCCGCGGCTGGAAGACGGAGATCATGGACATGAACGATACCGGCATCGGCGGCGTGAAGGAAGCCGTGGTCATGATCAAGGGAAAGGGAGCCTACTCCCGCCTGAAGTTCGAAAGCGGCGTTCACCGGGTACAGCGCGTTCCCGAGACCGAATCCAGCGGACGAATCCACACCTCCGCAGCCACCATCGCGGTACTGCCGGAAGTGGATGACGTGGAAGTGGAGATCAACCCCAACGACGTGCGCGTGGACGTATATCGTTCCTCCGGCAACGGCGGTCAGTGCGTTAACACCACCGACTCCGCCGTCCGTCTGACCCACATCCCCACGGGACTGGTGGTCACCTGTCAGGACGAAAAGTCCCAGATCAAGAACAAGGAAAAGGCCTTCAAGGTACTGCGTTCCCGCCTGTACGACATGAAGCTGAAGGAACAGCACGACAAGCAGGCGGCAGACCGCCAGAGTCAGGTGGGAAGCGGCGACCGCAGCGAGCGGATCCGTACCTACAACTTCCCCCAGGGCCGCGTATCCGATCACAGAATCGGCCTGACCATCTACAAGCTGGACAGCTTCCTGGACGGCGACATCGACGACATCGTGGATGCGCTGATCACGGCGGAGCAGGCCGAAAAGATGAAGAATTTCTAAGAAACACCGGGCGTTCATGCGCCTGTAACGGAAAAGGAGATCACAATGGAAACCAAACTTCTGGACGTCAGGCTTCCTGAGGACGGGTCTCCCCAGGAAAAGACGGCGGCCAGAGACCGGGCAGAATCATCCATTCGCCAGGCGGCGCAGATTCTGCGGCGCGGTGGTCTGGTTGCCTTTCCCACGGAGACGGTGTACGGACTGGGCGGCGACGCCTTCAATCCGGACGCGGCAAGGGCCATCTATGCGGCCAAGGGCCGTCCTTCGGACAACCCTCTCATCGTCCACATCGCGGAGGAAAGCCAGCTGTCCCAGCTGACCGACCGGATTCCGGAGGCGGCAAGATCGCTGATGAAGGCCTTTTGGCCGGGACCGCTGACCATGATTTTTGAAAAGAGACCGGAGGTTCCCGCGGGAACCACGGGTGGGCTTTCCACCGTGGCGGTGCGGATGCCGGACGACGCCGTAACGCTGGCGCTGATCCGCGAAAGCGGGCTCTGCGTTGCCGGACCCAGCGCCAATCTGTCGGGAGCGCCCAGTCCCACCAGCTGGGAGCACGTGTATCACGATCTGAACGGCCGCATCGACGCCATCCTACAGTCCGGAGAAAGCCGTGTAGGGATCGAATCCACCGTTTTGGATCTGACCTCGGAGGTTCCCACGGTGCTGCGGCCCGGTTGGGTGACGCCGGAGCAGATTGCCCGGGTGACCGGCGGCAGGGTGGAGATGGATCCGGCGCTGTTCGTCCACCGGACGCGGGATGTGGATCGGAACGGCAGGGATGGCGATGATGGCGAAGAACCGGAAGCCCGGCTTTTGGAGGACTGCACAGGCCCGGCGCCCAAAGCGCCCGGCATGAAATACAAGCACTACGCGCCCAGGGCGGAGATGGTGATCCTCCGGGGCGACAGGGAAGCGGTGCACCGCGAAGCGAAGCGGATTGCCGCGGAACAGGAAGCGCAGGGAAAGAAAGTGGCGACGCTGCTGTTTTCCGATCAGGAGATGGCGGCGGCGGCTCACGCATTTTTCGCTCAGCTGCGCCGCTGCGATGAGGAGCATGTGGACTTCATCGTTGCCAGCGCGGTGGAGGACTCGGATTCCGAGGGCTTTGCCATTATGAACCGAATGTTGAAATCCGCAGGATATCACGTTGTACAAGTATAGGAGGATATTTATTATGAAGATTGCATTGGCCAGCGACCACGGCGGGTTCGCGCTGAAGGAAGCCATCAAGGCGCATTTGACGGACAGAGGTTATGAAGTTTTGGATCTGGGAACCCATTCCGAAGAATCCGTGGACTATCCCAAGTACGGACAGGCCTGCGGCGAAGCGGTAATTTCCGGACAGGCGGACCGGGGCATCGTATGCTGCGGAACGGGCATCGGCATTTCCATCGCTGCCAACAAGGTGAAGGGAATCCGGGCTGCCGTTGTCACCAATGAATTCATGGCCGAGATGACCAAGCGCCACAACGATGCCAACATCATCGCTTTGGGCGGACGGGTGTTGGAGACCGAATACGCCCTGAAGCTGGTGGACATCTGGCTGGACACCGAATTTGAAGGCGGACGTCATCAGCGCCGTGTGAATATGCTGAATGAAATGTAATAGAAAGAGGTAGAGTACATGTTTATTCCCGATAATGTGAGCCAGTACACCAACGTATACGATGTACTGAAGGAAAGAGGCTTCATCGAACAGACCACTCACGACGAAGAGATCCGCGAGATGCTGGGGAAGGAAAAGGTGAAGTTCTATATCGGCTTCGACCCGACGGCGGATTGCCTCCACGTCGGTCACTTCATGCAGGTCATCATCATGATGTGGATGCAGAAGTACGGCCACACCCCCATCGTTCTCATCGGCGGCGGTACGGCCATGGTGGGAGACCCCTCCGGCCGGACGGATATGCGTCAAATGATGACTCCCGAGACGATCCAGCACAACTGCGATCAGTTCAAGCGCCTGTTCGACAAGTTCATCGACTTCGATGAAGAGTTCAAGTACGACGGAAACGGCGCCAACAAGGAGCCGGAACCGGGCAAGGCCATCTGCGTCAACAACGCCACCTGGCTGTTACCCCAGAAATACGTGGATTTCATCCGCGACATCGGCCGTCACTTCTCCGTCAACAACATGCTGCGGGCGGAATGCTTCAAGCAGAGGCTGGAAAAGGGTCTGTCCTTCCTGGAATTCAACTACATGCTGATGCAGTCCTACGACTTCATGGTCATGGCCCGGGATCTGGACTGCAAGATGGAGTTCGGCGGAAACGACCAGTGGTCCAACATTCTGGGCGGCGTAGACCTGACCAGAAGAGAGCTGCAGAAGCAGGTCTACGGCATGACCTTCTCCCTTCTGACCACCAGCGAAGGGAAGAAGATGGGAAAAACCCAGAAGGGCGCTCTGTGGCTGGATGCCTCCAAGACCACTCCCTACGAGTTCTACCAGTACTGGAGAAACGTGGAGGATGCTGACGTGAACAAGTGTCTGCGGATGCTGACCTTCCTGCCCAT
>JAGATO010000314.1 GCA_017621195.1 Bacillota bacterium
GGCTGGCCGTCCTGGCTGCAGGCTTCGCGGGGTTGGGCGGCGGCAGGGGCCTCGTCTGCGAAAGCGCCGTGGCAGATCAGCTTGATCACGTTGCCGCGGGAAGCCGCGTCGCGGATATCGTCCTCGGTGATCTTTTCGATGCCGGTGCGGTCCACGTCGCGGGGCGTGATGTCAGCGCCCATCAGGACGTTCAGCAGAGCCGTCAGCTTGGCGGCGGCGTCCCAGCCTTCGATATCCATGGAAGGGTCGGCTTCCACGAAACCGCGGCGGCGTCCTTCCTCCATGACCTGATCGTAGGGAACGCCTTTGGCCAGCTCCTCCAAAACGAAGTTGGTGGTGGTGTTTAAAATGCCGTGGACTTCCGTAACGGTGCAGAGAGGGAGAGTTTCTTCCACCAGATTGAAGATGGGAGTTCCGTCCATGACCGTGGTTTCGTAGTAGAACTTCACGCCCTTTTCCTCGGCCAGATCACGCAGCTGGCGGAAGGCCCAGGCGATGGGGCCCTTGTTGGCGGTGATGGCGTGTTTTCCGCGGGAGAGGGCCGTGCGCAGATGGGTGATGGCAGGCTGCCCGGAAAAGATCTTCAGCGGCGTCAGCTCCATCAGCACGTCGTATTCCGCCTCACGGGCCAGCGTCATAGACGCCGGTTCGCAGGCGCAGTGGCAATCGGCGAACTCCGATTCCCAATAGTGGGGATGATCCACGGGGAACCGGCCTTCGCTGCGGAGCAGCGTCAGCGCCTCCCGAAGGTCCAGACCCTGAGGGCAGCACAGGCAGCCCCGGGAGCCGGTGGTGATGACAGTGACACGGACATCCACGCCGTACTCTTCGCAGATCCGGTCGTGCTTTTCCAGCAGGATTTCGGCAAAGGCCTGGCCGGCGTTGCCGAAGCCCATCATGGCCACATTCAGTGTTTTCATAGAAAGCTCCTTATCAATTTACGTTGCGCTCCATAATCATCGCCGGATGATCAGCATACGCTGACCGGCACCGACCGCTCATCTGCGCTTAGCGCTTGATCTTCTTCGTGGTCGTCTTTTCAAATTCGGTGTCGCGCAGCTTGAAGCGCTTGACGCGCTTGTAGGTGGACATCTGGTCGTTGGAGGTGTCGATCTCCCGCTTGATCAGAGACTTCAGTTCATCCTGGCTCAGCTCGCCGTTCTGTTCGCGAATGGCTTCCATATCGGGGAAGATCTCGGCCCAGACGATGGTCTCGCCGGTCTTTTCATCGTCCTTGCCGCGAACCACAACCTCGGCGATGAAGGGACTCTTGCTCAGGTAGAATTCCACTTCTTCCGGGAAGATGTTCTTTCCGTTCTTGGTGACGATTACGTTCTTCTTTCGACCGGAGATGTAGAGGAAGCCGTCCTCGTCGAAGTAGCCGTAGTCGCCGGTGTACAGCCAGCCGTCCTTCAGAACCTTGGCCGTTTCCGCTTCGTTTTCGTAATAGCCCAGCATGACCGAATCGCTCTTGCAGACGATTTCGCCTACGCCGTTTTCATCCTGATCTACCAGCTTTACCTCGGTGCCGGGCATGGGCAGACCCACGGAGGCCGGCTTGGAATAGCGGTCCATATTTACCGTGATGATGGGAGAGCACTCCGTCATGCCGTAGCCCTGGAACATGTTGAAGCCCATGGCGATGAAATCCTCCACGACCTTGGGATCGATGGCGGCACCGCCGGCGATCAGAGTGTTCATGTGGCCGCCCAGAGCGGAGTGAACGTCCTTGAACAGCTTCTTGGTGGCCCGATTCAGCGGCAGCCGGGACAGGCGGCGGGAGATGTTGATTCCCATGCGCATCTTGTCTGCCTTTCCGCTCTGCTCCGCCTTCTTCCAGACCTTGCGGTGCATGGACTCGTAGATCAGCGGAACGGCGATGGTGACGGTGGCCTTGGCCTCCGCCATGTTCTTGGTGATGTATTTCAGACCCTCGCAGTAGGCGATGGGACAGCCCTGATACAGGCAGGTCATCTGGAGACAGGTCTGTTCGTAGGTGTGGTGCATGGGCAGGACGGACAGGCCCACGTGACCTTCGTGAACGTCCACGTACTGGGACATGGCGTAGACGTTGTAGCAGATGTTCTTGTGGGACAGCATGACGCCCTTGGCCAGACCGGTGGTACCGGAGGTGAACAACAGGATCGCCATGACGTCGGGATCGATCTCAGCGTTCAGATAGGAGCGGTCACCCTGTTCGATCAGGTCCTGACCGTGCTGGATCAGCTGGGGCATGGACTTGACGGAATCGCTGTGCTCTCTGGCGTCCATGGAGATCAGCAGCTCCACGCCGGGAGCCTGCTGGATGGCCTGAAGCGCCTTGCGCTCCACCTTACTGGAATAGACCAGAGCGCTGGCGCCGGAGCGGTTCAGAAGGTTGGCAACCTCGTTCACCGGAAGTTCCTTGTCCAGCGGAACGGAGATCCCCACGCCGCAGACGGCTGCCATGTGGGCAACCAGCCACTCGTAGCGGTTGTCGCCGATGACGGCGACCTTTTTTCCCTTCAGACCCAGCTCCAGCAGGGCCGTTCCCAAACCGTCCACATCGCGCTTGAGCTGGTTGAAGGAAATGGGGATGTAGGGGCCGCCGGGACGGTCCTTCACCATGTAGGCGGTTTTGTCGCCGTAGAGCTGGGCGCTGCTGTTCATCATCTGTTTCAGGTCGCGGATCTTGCGGAATACGTAGAGATCCGATCTGTATTTCTCTACTTTTTTGTTCATTGTTCGCTGTTGTTTCCTTTCTTTTGCACTTTACAGGAATTCAAATGTTTTTTAATGTTACGGAATTTTTTTCGGATCAAGACCAAAATATTTCCGGTCTGCTCAAAAATGTCGATTATTGTTGCGTCATAATTATAAATATTTTAACATTCACGGGCAGGAATGGCAAGAGCCGCAAGGTGATGATTTCCTAAAAACTCTTTACATTCCAGCGGGAATGGTGTATCGTAATTAAGGTAGGCCTTTATGCGGTTTTTTTGATGTACCCATAAAGCTTACACCTTTTCAGCTACTATTTTGACAAGGATAGATAAGGAGAGAAGAGTTTATGAGTTCAGTTCAAAAACATCTGAAGGGTATCCATGTCGACCATTGTAAGAACACTTCCGCATGTCCGGTCACTCCGATCACACTGCCGGAAAAAGTGTACATTCCGATGAGTCAGCACATCGGTGCCCCCTGCCAGCCCACGGTTGCCGTAGGTGACCACGTGAAGGTTGGGCAGGTGATCGGAGACAATGCCGCTCCGGTATGCGCGCCGATCCACGCAAGTGTATCGGGCGAAGTTACGGCCATCGAGCAGAAGATGACCGCGCAGGGTCGCGTTGACACTGTCATCGTCATCACCGCTGACGGAAAGCAGGAGCCTGCAGACACCGTCGTTCCTCCCGTGGTCACCAACAAGGAAGAATTCCTGAAGGCCGTCAGAGCCTCCGGTGCCGTAGGTCTGGGCGGTGCAGGATTCCCGACCCACATCAAGTTCAACCCCAGAAATCCGGAAGAAGTGGACACGCTGATCGTCAATGGCGCGGAATGCGAACCTTACATCACCGTGGACCATCAGACCATGCTGACCAACGCACAGGACATCATGGACGGAATGAAGCACATCATGCACTTCCTGAATCTGAAGAAGGGCATCATCGGTATCGAAACCAACAAGCCCGACGCCATCGCCAAGTTCAAGGAGCTGTTCAAGGATTCTCCGGAGCTGGAGGTCTGTGAACTGCAGCAGCAGTATCCTCAGGGTGCAGAGCGCGTTCTGTGCTACGAATCCACCGGCCGTCACCTGATCGCCGGAAAGCTGCCCGCTGACGTAGGCGTGATCATCTCCAACGTTTCCACCATTCTGAAGATGGAAATCTTCCTGAAGACCGGTATGCCGCTGGTTACCAAGAGCATCACAGTCGACGGAAATGCCATCACCAAGCCTCAGAACGTGGAAGCTCCCATCGGTACTCCGCTGACCGACATCATCGAATTCTGCGGCGGTTACTCCGGCGAACCCAAGAAGATCATCCTGGGCGGACCTATGATGGGAAGAGCCATCCCCAATGATGACGTATGCGTCGTCAAGGGAACCAGCGCCATCCTGGTATTCGACGAAGCATTTGCTCAGATCAACCCCGAGACTGCATGCATCAACTGCGGCCGCTGCGTCAAGGCGTGCCCCATGAACCTGGTGCCGGCAGCCATCTACAAAGCTTATATCAACAAGGACCTGGATGCATTGAATAAGTACCATGCCATGACCTGCATGAGCTGCGGATGCTGTACTTATGTATGCCCCGCGAGAAAGCAGCTGAGCTTCATCAACGGCAACTTAGTCAAGGGCTTTGTTAACTCGCAAGGAGGAAAGAAATAATGAACAAGCAGAATTTAATTGTTTCTTCCGCACCGCACGTAGTGTCTCCGGTCAACACCTCCCGCATCATGCTGGATGTGATTATCGCACTGGTACCTGCCATGGCTATGGCAGCATACGTCTTCGGTATCAGAGCTCTGCTTCTGACCGCTGTATGTGTGGTTGCCTGCGTATTCTTCGAATATGCAACTGAAAAGATTTTAAAGCGTCCCGTTACCATCAGCGACCTGTCCGCTGCCGTAACCGGCGTCATCCTGTCCCTGAACCTGCCGGCGACCCTGCCTCCCTGGATGGCTGTTGTCGGATGCTTCATCGCCATCGTGCTGGTCAAGCAGCTGTTCGGCGGTATGGGCCAGAACTTTGCAAATCCCGCGATCACCGCTCGTGTAGCCATGTTCATCGGCTTTGCTACGGCCATGACCAGCTTCCCGCTGCCCGTGGCTCAGCAGACTGCTGACGCCATTACCGGTCCTACCCCGCTGGCACTGTTTGCCAAGGGTCTGGACGTTCCCTCCAATGCGGAAATGTTCTTAGGAACCATCGGCGGTTCCATGGGTGAAGTTAGCGCGCTGGCTCTGCTGATCGGCGGCGTTTATCTGGTTTACAGAAAGGTCATCGAACCCACCATCCCCGTATGCTTCATCGCTACCGTAGCTGTCATGGCGATTCTGACCGGAAACGATCCGATCTTCCACGTATGCGCCGGCGGTGTCATGCTGGGTTCCATCTTCATGGCCACTGACTACGTCACCTCCCCCATCACCAGAAAGGGTAAAGTGATCTTCGGAATCGGCTGCGGTCTCCTGACCATGATCATCCGTCTGTACGCTTCCTATCCGGAAGGCGTATCCTTCGCGATCCTGATCATGAACATTCTGACTCCGCACATCGACAGTCTGACCATTCCTGCGCTGAATGGCGTTCCCAAGGAAAAAAAGGCGAAAGGCGGTGACAAGTAATGGATAAGAACATGATGAAACCGACGATCGTACTGACCATCATTTGTCTGGTCGCTGCTGCTGCACTGGCAGGTACATATCAGTTTACCAAACCCATGATCGATGCCATCAACGAACGCATGGCGGCAGAAGCACGTATGACCGTTCTTCCCACAGCGGACGGATTTGAGCCCGTAGATACGGAGCTGCAGGACGGAGTGATCGAAGTGTACAAGGCCACCAACGGCGCCGGCGTGGTCGTTACCTCCGGCTTCAAGGGCTTCGGTGGTCTCGTTACCGTCATGACCGGCTTCGACGCTGACGGCGTCATCACCGGCGTTGCCGTGACCGATGCTTCCGATGAAACACCGGGTCTCGGCTCCAAGGCAACCCTGCCTTCCTATACCGATCAGTTCGTCGGCGCTACGGCGATCCAGTTCAACGACGCTTCCGGCGACGGCACGAGAATCGACGGCGTGAGCGGCGCGACGTATACCTCTACCGCTGTGTTTACCGCAGTTAACGCTGCCATAGCACAGTTTGCCGAATTAGGAGGTGCATTATAAATGGAAAAGAAACAGAGTAAGTTAGGGATTATTCTGAACGGTATTATCAAAGAAAACCCGACCTTCATCCTGGTGCTGGGTACCTGTCCCACCATCGCGGTTACCACTCAGGCCTTCAACGGTCTCGGTATGGGTCTGTGCGTTACTTTGGTATTGACCTGTTCCAACATCTTCATTTCCCTGCTGAAGAAAATCATTCCGGATACGGTTCGTATTCCGTGCTACATCGTAGTTATCGCTACCTTCGTTACCATCGTGCAGTTCCTGCTGCAGGCGTTCCTGCCGGATCTGAATAAGTCCCTGGGCGTATTCATTCCGCTGATCGTAGTAAACTGCATCATCCTGGGTCGTGCGGAAATGTTCGCCAACAAGAACACCGTAGTTGATTCCGCTCTGGACGGTATCGGCATGGGTCTCGGTGCTACCATCGCCATGACGCTGGTAGGTACCATCCGTGAGATCATCGGTAACGGTACCTGGATGGGAATGACCGTAACCGCTAACCTGATCACCCCCATGAGCGTACTGATCCTGGCTCCCGGCGGATTCTTCGTTTACGGCCTGATGATCGCTGTCATGAACAAGCTGACCAAGGGCGGCGTAAAGAGAAAGAGCTTCGATTGTGAAGGCTGCCCCACGGCTTCCGCTTGTCAGAACAAGGAAGGAGGCTGTAACTAATGGATATGCTGAAAGTAATTCTCGCAGCTGTTCTGGTAAATAACTGCGTTCTGGTACAGTTCCTGGGTATCTGCCCCTTCCTGGGCGTATCCAAGAAGATGGACTCCGCCGTCGGTATGTCCCTGGCCGTAACCTTCGTTATGGCGCTGGCTACCGCAGCTACCTGGCCCATCCAGACGTTCCTGCTGGACCCCAACGGTCTGGGATACTTACAGACCATCGTATTCATCCTGGTTATTGCGGCTCTGGTACAGCTGGTTGAAATCATTCTGAAGAAGTACATGCCGGCTCTGCACAAGTCCCTGGGTGTTTACCTGCCCCTGATCACCACCAACTGCGCGGTTCTGGGCGTCTGCATCAACAACATCAGCGACGGTTACGGTTTCGTAACTTCCATGCTGAATTCTATCGGTACTGGTCTGGGATTCCTGCTGGCCATGGTCATCTTCTCCGGCGTTCGTCAGAGAATCGAGCACAATAACATCCCGGAATCCTTCAAAGGTGTTCCCATTACGCTGATCGCTGCCTCTGTACTGGCTCTGGCCTTCATGGGCTTCTCCGGCGTAATCGACGGCATCTTTGGCGCATAAGGAGGTGCGACTATGGGTATTGTAACTCCTGTAATTTTAGTATCCGTCGTCGGTATCGTCGCCGGTATCGGCCTGACCTTAGCTGCTAAGTTCATGGCCGTTCCCGTGGACGAGACCGCCGTTAAGATCAGAGAATGCCTGCCCGGTGCAAACTGCGGCGGCTGCGGCTTTGCCGGCTGTGATGACTATGCAGCAGCTCTGGCTGCTGACCATACGCTGGCTCCCAACATGTGTGCCCCCGGCGGTGTTGCTGCTGCTGCTGCTATCGCAGCGGTACTGGGCGTAGATGCCGGTTCTTCCGAACCCAAGGTTGCCCGCGTACACTGCACTGGCGCTATCGGCGTAGCGAAGTCCTCCATGGAATATCAGGGCTTCTCTACCTGCGCCGCTGCCAAGGGCTTCTTCGGCGGCCCCGGACAGTGCAAGAACGGCTGTATCGGCTTCGGCGACTGCGTCGCTGCATGTAAGTACGATGCCATCCAGGTTGTCAACGGTGTTGCCTGGGTCGACATGGAACAGTGCGTCGCCTGCGGCGCCTGCACCAAGGCCTGCCCCAACTCCCTGATCAAGCTGGTTCCCAAGAAGTCCCGCGTATGGGTAGGATGCTCCTCCACCGATCCCGGAAAGCTGACCCGTCAGGTCTGCGATGCCGGATGTATCGGCTGCAAGCTGTGCGAAAAGGCATGTAAGTTTGAGGCCATCAAGGTGGAAAACAACCACGCATCCATCGATCCTGACAAGTGTAAGAACTGCGGACTGTGTGCCAAGGCTTGCCCGCGTCACATCATTCACGTGATCCCCAGAAAGCCGGTGGCTCCTAAGGCAGCTCCCGCGGCTGCAGCTCCCAAGGCAGAAGCTCCTGCAAAGGAAGAAGCGAAGGCTGAATAATCTCCAGATCTGTCGAACATCAAAAAACAATAAAATAACGAGAGGACCCGAAATGGGTCCTCTTTTGTTTAAATTTCCAGTAAAAAACATGGATTTCCAGTAAATAATTCGGTTCTGTGACCGAAAATGAAAAGGTATGTTTATATATGCTCGGTTTTTTGAAAACATATTGATAGAATGTTAACGAAAGAGTATATTTCTAAGTGGAAAATTTCCATTCATCCATTAGGAAAGCATCATTTTGGAGGTTTGTACGTATGTTTAAAAATTTACCAATGGCTGCGTTAACGTAGTCAATCGATGGCTGCCGGATCCGTTCCTGTTCGCCATCATCCTGACCATCGTGGTATTTATCGCTGCAATGGTCGGAACCGCTCAGACTCCGATCCAGTTGGTGAACGCCTGGGGTGCGAACACCGGTTTCTGGAATCTGTTAGCATTCTCCATGCAGATGGCCCTGGTTCTGGTTCTGGGCTCTGCCATGGCATCCGCTTCTGTCGTTAAGAATTTCCTGGCAAAGATCGCTACGCTGGCACATGATCCGAAAAGCGCTATCTTAGTTACTACTTTCGTATCCGTAATCTGCTGCTGGCTGAACTGGGGCTTCGGTCTGATCGCCGGTGCTCTGCTGGCTAAGGAAGTTGCCCGCCGCGTTCACGGTGTTGACTACCGTCTGCTGATCGCATCCGCTTACTCCGGATTCGTTATCTGGCACGCAGGTCTGTCCGGTTCCATTCCCTTAACTCTGTCCGGCGGTTACACCATCGGCGAGGTTACATACTAGGCCGGAACCAACCTGACCCTGTTCCACCCCATGAACCTGATCATGTGCGGAATTATTCTGGTTGCTATGCCTTTCGTAAACTATGCGATGCATCCTGATGCTGAACACGTGATCGCCATCGATCCGTCTCTGCTGGTTGCGGAAAACATCAAGGACTACAAGGTAGAAACTCCCGCTGTAAAGATGGAACACTCCAAGATTCTGTGGGGTATCATCCTGATCATGGGCTTCGTTTACATCATCTACTACTTCTACGGTGTCGTTGTCGTACAGGGCAAGGGTATCGGCGGAATTCCCAACGCTCTGAACCTGAACATCGTAAACTTCATCTTCCTGTTCCTGGGCGCTCTGTTCCACGGCGATCTGCGCAAATACGTAGATGCCATCGGTGAAGCTGCCAGCGGCGCTGCCGGCATCCTGCTGCAGTTCCCGTTCTATGCAGGTATCATGGGTCTGATGGTTGCTGCTAACCC
>JAGATO010000315.1 GCA_017621195.1 Bacillota bacterium
CAGGGACTTGCGGATGACCTCCACGGCGATGGTGGGGTTGATGACCAGAGTACCGTTCAGGATCAGATGGGAAGCCACGGCGGTACAGGCGCCCTCTTCTCCGGACAGATCCAGAGTCAGGATGGGGTTCAGGATCTGGGCCAGAGCACCGAACTGGAACCGGATCGTAGGAGCTACGTGGTTGATGGAGCAGGGCAGGGACAGCTTGCGGATGGCGAAGTTGGACGTGGACGTGGCGGGCAGGGCCACGAAGGTTCCACTCTTGTTGACGAACTCCGCGCGGAAGCGGCAGTTCTTTCCGCCGGTGCTGACGATGCCTTCCAGGATGATTCGGAAGCGGATGGCCCAGGGGCCGATGCGGCTTGCCAGGAAGAACGCCTTGGTGGGAAGGCCGTTTTCGATGCAGCAGCAGCGCTGAATCTGGGAGATCAGGTTGGCGGTGGAAGCCACGAACTGACCGTTTTCCATGGAGACGGAATCTACGGGGATGCCGTTGACCGTCAGCTGATCGGGGTCGATGTCGCCGTTCAGTAAGAGCTGCTCTACCAGGACGAAGGCGTTGGTTACGGTAAAGGTAGAAGAACAATCCACATCGCAGTCGTTGCAGCAGCAGCCGTTGGGATCGGTTACCTTCAGGCAGACGGTGTAGTCTTTCGGGCAGGTTCGCAGAGACAGCAGCAGAGGACAGCTTTCGTCCTTATTGTAAGAAAAGACCTTATCCAGATAGACCAGATTGGATTTGGCTTCGGAAAAATCCAGACGGTCGTGATCGATATTGGTTCCGCACAGGGAACCTAAATGGGAACATGCACTCATATTCGAATACCTCACATTGGTTTCATACTACTGCCGGAGGCGGCCCGTACCCGGAGGCGGTTTCCTCGGGGCACAGCCGCGCGGCAATATGTAAGTGAGGAGAAAATCTGAAACGTTTACCGTTCGATTTCAATATATGCGTTGGGGCGGAAAATGACACCGCGGTCGGTCCGAAGGAGGAAAGGAAAAAACACCGCGGTCGGCCCGAAGGAGGCAAGAAAAAAACACCGCGGGCGGTCCGAAGAAGAAACGAAGGAGGCGCGGCAAAAAAATTTTTCGGATTTGAAGAAAAGCGAAACACCGCAGCGTTATAATGAATGAAAAGGGGTACGGCTTAGAGATGAAGGAGGTGACGATCATTCTGAGCCGAGACAAAGAAACATTGGAACGCTGGATGAAAGCGTATTCAGGATTGATCTTCACCATCTGCTATTCCATGACGGGAGACTACTTTCAGAGCGAAGATCTGGCACAGGAAACCTTCGTTTCCGCCTATCGGGCGATGGGGAGCTTCGATGGGAAGAAAGAAAAGGCGTGGCTGGTGAAGATCGCATCCAACAAATGCCGCGATTATCTGAAGAGCAGCGCCCGCAGGATGGTTCCCTCGGAGGATCAGGTGTTCGATACGGTAAAGGACACGTCACCGCTGCCGGAGGAAGAAGTGATCGGCGACGACCTGGAACGGAGGCTGAAGGACCTGTGCGGTTCCCTGCGGGAGCCGTATCGGACGGTGGCCACGGAATATTTTATCCACCGAAAACACCCGGAGCAGATCGCCCGGGAGACGGGAACAAACGTAAAGACGGTACAGACGCAATTTTACAGAGCGCGTGCCATGCTGCAGAGGCTTTGGAAGGAGGAACAGCTGTGAACCACAGGATGATAGAACAACATGTGACGGATGAACAACTGCTGCGGATGCGCGGCGGGGCTGCGACGCCGGAAGAAGCGGATCGCTGGCTGGACCACATCGCCGACTGCGATCTGTGCGCTCAGCGGATGGCGGAGCTGTTTGAAGAAATCCCGCAGCTGGAAGTGACGCCGCTGTTTTGCGAAAGCGTCTGGCGGGAGATCGAAGAAACTTCGGAGCAGAGCAATGAACGGATCGTCGTGTCGCGAACCATCGTATCGCGAACCGATGCGGCGGGCAGAAGGAGCGCAGCGGTTGCCGGAGAACGACGGCCTGCGGCAAGGCAGGAGCGAACGCCGAGGGCCATGCGCAGCTACCCGTTCAAGGTGGTGCTGGCCGCCTGCGTGACGCTGATCCTGATGAATGCGGGCATGTTCGGATCCAACGGAATCGGGTCGCAGACGCAGCGCGGACTGGCGGATAAAATGTTAGAATCGAAAGAAAAGATTTCACAGGAATTAAAGGATACATCGCAGCGTTGGAGCGGATTTGCTGATATCTTGGATTTGACGGAGGGGGACGAAGGATTATGATAAAAAAGAGAAGCAGATTTTTGACGGTGATGTTCGCCGTAGTGCCGGGAGCCGGGCACATGTGGAACGGATTTATGAAGAGAGGACTGTCGCTGGCGGCACCGTTTTTCGGACTGTGGTTTCTGGCCGACTGGCTGAACATCTCGGGGTTAAACATCCTGATGACAGTAGTGTGGTTCTATGCGTTTTTCGACTGTATCAACATGCGGTTCCAGGATGACCAGGATTTTTACGTCATGCGGGACGACTATCTGTTCTCCATGGGCGATGTGATGCATTTCACCATGGGAAACCGCTGCAACAAGCTCATCACCGGCATCGTAATGATCGCGATGGGCTTGTGGATCCTGTGGCAGAACGTGGCCATCTCCATCCTTTACGGACTGGGACTCAGCGACCGGATGTGGCAGATCATCCGCGGGATCGAACACACGGTTCCGCAGGTTGTTGCCGCGGTGATCATCATGTGGATCGGCTGGCGGTTGATCCGCGGAAATCAGGGAAAAGAACGGACCATTCGGGACGAGGAGAAAGAAAGGGCGCAGGACGTGGAATTCGTACAGGTGGACGATCATGCGCGACCGTAGAGTAGGAACGCTCACTCTGGGCGTAACCATGGTGGCGGCAGGTCTGGCCTTTCTGGTTTGGGTCTTTGCGCCGAAGCTGGTGGACATCTGGCTCTGTTTGAAGTTCTGGCCGGTGGTGTTGATCCTGCTGGGACTGGAGGTATTGGCAAGCTGGGCCTGTGCCGGAGAGGACAAGCTGCGCTACGACGGCGCCGGGCTGGTGCTGCTGGCCATTCTGCTGATGGGCTGCTTCATGGTGGCAGCTCTCTGGAGCACGGCAAACATCTGGGGACCGGGCGAGGGATGGATTCACCTGTGATATTCATGGCGGTGCGGAGGGGATTGGCAACCAAACCACCGCGTATTAAAGTGAACGTAGAAACCGAACACATGTGAGCTGCACACAGGGAGGGGAAAACCATGAATACGCGCTTGAGATGCACCCTATGTCACAGTCCTTTCGACGGTCCGGAGAATCACTTCGTCTGTCCGCACTGCGGAGGTTCCATCGCTGCGGCCGTAAAGCTGAATCGTGCGGGAATCATCGGCCCGCAGGATAAGGTGGTCTGCGTCCTGACGGGAAGCGGCCTCAGGGATCTGAAGCTGTTTGCTCGGGAGGAAGCGGTGATTCCGGAGGTTCTGCCCGGCGATATGGACGGCCTGCACAAGGCGGTGACCGCTTATCAAAAATAAAAGGAAGCGGTGATTCCGACAATCCGGCCGACGATGCGGACGGCCTGTGCAAGGCGGTGACCGCTTATCAAAACAACGTGGAGAAACGAGATTGAAAAAGTCGCTGAGTTATGTGACCGTGGTATCATACATTGGTCGCGTGACTTCAGCGATTTTTTTGTGTCCGCCAGCGCACCGCCAAGGTGGAAAGGGCCGCTGGCGACCCCGCCAGCGCACCGTCATCTAATTTCCCTCCACTTTCCTCCACGGGATTATTTAGTTGTTTCAAAAAAACTGAACACAACATCTTGCGTTTTTGGCCGGAATGGGGTGGGAGATGGGGGAGAAAAGTGGAGCAAAAAAGAGGGGTACTCCCATTTTTTCTCGCAAATTTCTTGAAAAGTGGAGCAAAGTGGAGTATCATGGAGACACTAAGCTTAGGAAAGTGGGTACAAGGCTCGTGTTGATGGGTGAATACCAAAACTCCATAGACGCCAAAGGCCGTATGATCATCCCGGCGAAATTCCGCGATGAACTGGGCTATAAGTGCGTCCTGACCAAGGGTCTGGACAAGTGCCTGTACATCTATCCCATGAGCGAGTGGGAGAAATTGAAGGACAAGCTGTCGACGCTGCCCATGTCCGATCCGGAAGCGCGAAAATTCGTGCGGTATATGTACGGAAACGCACAGGAATGCGAAATCGATAAGCAGGGCCGAATCTCCATCGCTCCCACGCTGCGCGATTACGCAGAAATTGAAAAGGAACTGGTCACTGTGGGAATTCTGGATAAGGTAGAAATCTGGAGCAAACAGATCTACGAAGGTGGAGACAGCGGAATGGATCAGGAGCCCGGTAAATTTGCCGACCAAATGAAGGCCTACGGAATTTAGGAAGGGAGGAGACCGATATGGAATTCAGACATGTATCGGTCATGTTCAGCGAATGCATGAAAATGCTGAACATCCGACCTGATGGCATCTATGTGGACGGAACTCTGGGCGGTGGCGGTCACGCCAGCGGCATCTGTGAAAAATTAAATCAAGAGGGGATTTTAATAGGAATTGACAGAGACCGTGACGCATTGAATGCAGCGGCGAAAAACCTGGAACGATTTTCCTGCCGAAAGGAACTGGTTCAAAGCAATTATTCCGATATCAAACGGGTCCTGGACGAATTGGGGATCGACGGGATCGACGGCGCACTGCTGGATTTGGGGGTTTCCTCCTTCCAGCTGGACAACGCTCAGCGGGGGTTTTCCTACATGCAGGATGCTCCGTTGGATATGCGGATGAATGCGGGCGATCCGTTCAGCGCTTACGACGTAATTAACGGCTACAGCGAAAAAGAACTGACGGATATCATACGAAAATATGGAGAAGAACGATGGGCCTCCCGCATCAGCAGCTTCATCGTCAACCGGCGAAAGCAGGGGGAGATCACCTCAACCGGCCAGCTGGTGGACATCATCAAAGCGGCGATTCCGGCATCCGCCAGAAGGGAGGGGCCCCATCCGGCCAAGAGAACGTTCCAGGCGATCCGCATCGAGGTCAATCAGGAACTGACTCAACTGGAAAAGGCGGTCACCGATTTTATGGACGTGCTGAAACCCGGCGGACGGCTGTGTATCATCACCTTCCACTCGTTGGAGGACCGCATCGTTAAAGAAAAATTTAACGCCAGGCTGCGTCCCTGCACCTGTCCCAAGGAATTTCCCGTCTGCGTCTGCGGAAAGAAACCGGACGTGAAAAAAGTGATAGGGAAGCCCATGGTAGCAACGGAGCAGGAACTGGAACTGAATCCCAGGGCCCGCAGCGCAAAGCTTCGCGTCATCGAGAAGCTCTGATGGCTGTCCGAGACATTTCCGGGCGGCAAACCGGCCGACGGCCGGATAAAACAATACGATAACAAAAGAGAAAGAGGAACAGATGTTAGCAGCGGAAAAGTGGTACGCATATCAGGAAAATTATCAGAAGTACGGACTGGATATGCGGCCGGCGGAAGAAAAGAAAATAAGGGAACGAACAGAAAAGGACGCTGCCATTTCCGTTACGGATAAGCTGCGGCTTCTGGTGTTGATCATCATGCTGGGGGCGCTGTTCGTAGGGTTTGTGGCTGCCACGGCCTACGGATCGAAGATCCAGTACAACATCAACACGATTCAGGCGAAAAGCGCCGAAGTCCAGGGGGAAATCGAAAATCTCAACGTCAAGATCAAGAGCGCGACCAATATCCAGACCATCGAGGAAAAGGCGCTGGCCATGGGTATGGTATATCCGAAAGTGAACGAATATGTCTACATCAACGGCGAAAAGGAAGAGCCCGTACGGGACTTTGCCCTGGCTCTGATGGAACAGGCATATAATTAGCCGCGGAAAGATATACTGAAGTAGGGCTGCGGCAGGGAGAATCGATAATATTTTGATAGCGTATTTCGGAAAAAGGTTGCCTTGCGAAGTGAAAGCAAAAGGAAACCTTTTTTGCGTATGAACGGGGAAAAGAGATCCATGTCAAACATGAAACCATCGACCAATTTACATAAGAAACGACTGATCATCGTCTTTGGAGTGATCTGCCTGGTGACCGTTCTTCTGGCCTTCCGCGTGGGCTGGATCCAGATCATCCGGGCTGATGATTATTCCAAAATGGCCATCGAACAGCAGACCAGCGACGTTCCCATCACCGCCAAGCGCGGCGTCATCTACGACCGCAACGGAAAGGAACTGGCTATCAGCGCCGTGACTAACACCATTTGGGTGCGGCCTGCCAGCATTAAAAACTCCAGCGAGGATGCGGCAGAGGTGGAACAGACCACCAATGATGTGGCCGTAAAGCTGGCCGAGATTCTGGAAATGGATGCGGCGGAGGTCAAGAGCATCATCACCCAGGAGAAGTTGCTGGTCAAAGTGGCGAAGTACGTGGATAAAGAGAAGGCGGATCAGATCCGAGATGCTCAGCTGACCGGCATCGAGATTGCGGAAGACGTGAAGCGTTACTACCCGTTGGGCGCGTTTTTATCCCACGTACTGGGAAGTACCACCGATGACAACCAGGGACTGTCCGGTCTGGAACTGAAATACAGCCAGTACCTGTCCGGCATCAACGGTCGCTGGATCAAGAACAAGGATATCAAGGGCCGGAGCCTGGCTTACGGCGTGGAAAAGTATTATCAGGCGGAGGACGGACTGAGTCTCGTTCTGACCATCGATGAAGTCATACAGCACTACGTGGAAAAGGCGCTTACCACAGTACAGGCCGACACCCAGGCGAAGCGCGTCATGTGCATCGTCATGGACCCGGAGACGGGAGACGTACTGGCCATGGCGGTGACGCCGGACTTCGATCCCAATGATCCCAGAACGCCGCTGGACCCGCAGGAAGCCGCCAAAGTGGCGGCCATGGACAGCGCGGAACAGCAGACGTACTGGAATCAGATGTGGCGAAATCCATTGATCAGCGACACCTATGAACCCGGTTCCACCTTCAAGCTGATCACCACGTCTCTGGCGCTGGATGCCGGAGTAACGTCTCCGTCGGACACCTTCGTCTGCACCCATTCCTATCAGGTGGCCGGCGTAACGCTGCACTGCTGGCGGCCCCAGCCTCACGGTCACGAAACACTGGCTCAGGCGGTTCAGAACTCCTGTAATCCGGTATTCATCCAGCTGGCCCAGCGCATGGGAATGGATAAGTACTACGAAGGACTGGAACTGTTCGGATTGATGGAGAAGACGGGGATCGATTTCCCGGGTGAAGGCAGCAATATCTTACAGAAGAAAGAAACTGCCGGACCTGTGGGTCTTGCAACCATGTCCTATGGCCAGGGTATCGCCGTCACGCCCATCAGTCTGATCACCGCCATTTCCTCCATCGGAAACGAAGGAAAGCTGATGCAGCCCCGGCTGGTGAAGGCGCTGGTGGACAGCGACGGAAATACCGTTCAGGACTTTGAGCCCAAGGTGGTGCGACAGGTCATCTCCAAGCAGACGGCCAGCGAAATGTGCGACATCATGGAGTCCGTCGTATCGGAAGGCGGCGGCGGTACCGCCAAGGTTGCCGGATATCGCATCGGCGGAAAGACCGGTACGGCAAACAAGCCGAAGGACGGCGGCTACTCCGACGACACGTATTCGTCCTTCATCGGTCTGGCTCCCATGGAGGATCCGCAGGTTGCCATTCTGCTCATCGTCGATACGCCTCAGGGTGTCAAATACGGAAGTCAGACGGCAGCCCCCGGCGTCAAGCTGATCCTGGAGGACACCCTGCGCTACCTGAACATCCAGCCCACCTACACCGACGAGGAAAAGGCGGCCATGGAAAGCCGCATGGTGGATGTTCCCGACCTGACCGGTCAGAGCGTGGATAACGCCCTGGGAATTCTGGGCGGAAAGAACCTGAAGGTTGCATTGCAGCTGAACGAGGATAAGGGAGCCGTGGGCGACGTGGTTGTGGATCAGTATCCGAAGCCAGGCGAGCGGGTGGAGATAGACTCCACCGTGACGGTCTACTACGACCGGGTAGCGTCGCTGGATAATGGCGAATGACGAATTACGCCGCCTGAGGCGAATGGAACAAGAATAAAAAATGAATTGAAATAGAAAGGAAAGACCCCATGAAGCTCAGTCAGCTGCTTCACGATACGGGGATAAAATGCAAAG
>JAGATO010000316.1 GCA_017621195.1 Bacillota bacterium
CGCCTCTTCAATGGTGTTGTACTGAAAATCCATAGTCCTTACCTCCTTGTTTAAAAGCCGTTTTCGGCCAGAAATTCCCAGGTGATGCGGCTGTCGGATGAGCCGCTGCGGCTTGACGCGGCGCTATCGCCTGATGCGACACTGGCGCCTGACGTGGCGCTGCCGGTCAGGCGGTTGCCCGTATCTGCTGGGCTCCTTTGTTCCAGCAGCTTCTGTACGTACTTTCCTACGATATCGTTTTCCAGGTTGACCGCCCGCCCTACGTTTTTTTTCAACAGGATGGTCTCTTCTCCCGTATGGGGGATGATGGATACCTGAAAGCGGTCGTATTCCAGCGAAGCGACGGTCAGGCTGATGCCGTCGATGGCGATGGAACCCTTTTCTACAATTAGATCCATGATGTGGGACGGGGCCTGGATGGTGACAAGGATGGCGTTTCCTTCCGGTTTTCGCTGTGCGATGGTACCGGTTCCGTCGATGTGTCCCGATACGATATGGCCTCCGAAACGGCCGTCAGCTGCCATGGCCCGTTCCAAATTGACGGGATCGCCGACGCCCAGTCGTCCCAGGTTGGTTCTGCGCAGGGTCTCCGGCATCACATCCGCCGTGAAGCCGTCCCGCAGCAGTCGTGTCACGGTGAGACACACGCCGTTTACTGCGATGGAGTCTCCGATCTTCGTTCCTTCCAGCACCTTCCGGGCGCCGATCTGAATCTCTCCGGAATCAGAGCCGGAGATCACGTGTCTGACGAAGCCGATTTCTTCAATGATTCCGGTAAACACGATGCTGCCTCCTTTCTTCGTTTCGTCTGTTTTACGTCGCATTCCAGCAGGATGTCCTCACCCAGCAACGTGATGGCAGGGGTGGACAGCAGGGTGGCGTCTTCCATGGTTTCGGATCCCAGACCTTCCACAGGAGTCTTTGCGCCCGCTCCGCCCAGTAGCTTGGGAGCGATGTAACAGCAGATGTGGTTGACGATCCCTGCTTCGCGGCAGGCTTCGTGAATCTCTCCGCCACCTTCCACCAGGACGCTGTCGATCTGGCGCTTTCCCAGATACTCCATCAGGAGCTTCATCGATACCCTGCCGTTTCCGCCGGGCAGAGAGATGACTTCGGCGCCGCAGGATCGGATTGCCGAAGCGCGGTCGGCAACTGCGCTGGCCGCGTTCTGATCGACAGCGGAGATATCCGCTTCGGCAGGCGAGTCAATGTTCGCAGCGCAGACGATCAGCGTGGGGTACTCTCCGGCGGTCTGAAGGATCCGGCTGTCAAGAGGGATCCGCAGTCGAGAATCCACGATGATGCGCAGCGGCTGATGAGCCCCCTCCCGACGGCAGTTTAACAGGGGATCGTCGGCCAGCACCGTTCCGATCCCTGCCAGGATGGATGCATAGCGGCCGCGGAGCGTCTGAACGTGGGCACGGGCCGTTTCGCCGGTGATCCACTGCGACGCGCCGGTGCGGGTGGCAATCTTTCCGTCCAGAGTCATGGCGTATTTCATGACGACGTAAGGGGATTTTGTGGTGATGTAGTGGAAGAACACGGGATTCAGGTCATCGCATTCCGTTCGCATGAAGTCCTCGATGACTTCGACGCCGTGCTCTCTGAAAAAGGTCACGCCTTTTCCTGCAACCAGGGGATTGGGATCTCTCGAACCGATGAAGACGCGGGCAATCCGCTGTTCCACAATGGCTTCGGTGCAGGGCGGCGTCTTTCCGTAGTGGCAGCAGGGCTCCAACGTGACGTACATCGTTGCGCCTTCCGCGGATTCCGTCAGCGAAGCGATGGCGTTGCGCTCCGCGTGGAGCTGCCCGCATTTTTCGTGGTAGCCTTCGCCGATGACGCGGCCGTCCTTCACGATGACGGCACCCACCATGGGGTTGGGAGCGGTCCAGCCCGCTCCTTTCCGGGCCAGTTCGATGGCTCGCTTCATATAAATCGAGTGTTGGCTATCGCTTTGCGTATTGCCGTCACCATTGCTTTGCGCGATTGTTTTGGTTTGTGCGATGCTTCGCATTGTCGCACCTCCTTTCGCTGTATGGGGCTTCTCTCGAATGACCGCCAGCCGCCATCGCGGCTCGCTGCGTTTCGCCGATGTTTATCGCGGTGGCAGGTCGCTGCGCGGGTCAAAAGAAAATGCCCTATGGAAAAACCACAGGGCATCGAATGATGATCTATCATAATCAAAAGAAACAAATCGCACTGAAATGATAGACTCATTCCAGTGCGTGTATTTTTTCTCTACAACTTCTCCCATCCAGACTGTACTGTCGGTTCCGGAATTGCACCGGATCGGGTCATGCCAAAGGCAATCGCTCGCGGACTATACCGCCGGTGGGGAATTTCACCCCGCCCTGAAGTTTTTATTCAATTTTTCTCGAATAAGCACATAGTAGCACAATTAATTGCGGTTGTAAAGTGGAAAATGATCGGTGATTTCTTTGTCCGGCCAATATCTCCGCCGCGCACCATACCTAAAAAATGAACACATACGCATGAAAAAAAGGACTATATGCAGGGAGAAAACTCCTGTAGAATAAAGAATACAAAGGGGTATGCTGTTAATGCAAAACAATACGAAAGACTCCATTGTTCGACGGGAATTGGTACCTTCCTTTGACCATGGAGTTGAATTGCACCGTAGTTTTCCTGAATGCAGTGCAGTAAAAGAAATCGCCCGGGGAAAAACGGTAGATCGTTGGGGGTAACGCCATGAAAGCGATAACGAGAATACTGATTGTTCTGGTGGTTGTGGCAGTTGCCCTTGCGGCAATCTTCTTTGCCGGGCGCTATGGATGGAAGATCGGCGGCTTTCACGCTTGCCAGGGGGCAGGTATCTCATCCTTGGAAGTCGGCGAGAAAGCCATACATATCACGGGGTTCTATCCGGGTTCGTTTCCGCAGGGATTTTGCGGGTATTACAACGAAGAACGGGATGGAACACTCTATGTGGGTTTCCGGTTCAGCGGGATATTCGGAGCCTGGGAAACCGGAGATTTTGATATAACGATCCCCATGCAGGGGTACATCGATCGAATTGTCTTGAAAACCGATCGGAGCGAAACTACGATTTGGAGCAGATCGGGCGGATCCGCATTGGAACCGTAGAACGCATTCGGACTGTTTTTAGCAGTTTTTTTCGCAGAGGGTGAACGAAAGGAGGAAAAATAAAGCTCTGATCGTAATCGACCTGTAACCGAAAACCGAAAGGAAATAAAAAAGCCTGTAATCGTTGAAATTACAGGCTTTTTAAGTTCCATGGCGCCCCCGAAGAGATTCGAACTCCCGACGCACGGTTTAGGAAACCGACGCTCTATCCCCTGAGCTACGAGGGCGAAACCGTTCGGCGGATGCGAAACGGTCGGGCTGAAAAACAGCCATCATTACTTATTATACCAGACCGCGGGCAAACCACAAGAGCGGATTTGAATTATACAAAAAAGATCCTGCGGTGGAGTTGGCGATGGAATCGGTGAAAAAGCTGGTGTCGGCGAAATTGCTGATGGGGACCAGAAGGGCCATCAGAACCAGGACCAGAAGAAGGCCCTTCAAAGCGCCGAAGCCGAAGCCCAGAAGGCCGTCGGCAAAGCCGGTGAAGCCATCGTTCTTGGTCTTGCTGAACAGCTGAATCAGAATCCAGAAGATCAGCTTGATCAGCGCTACGATGAGAACCAGGCTGATGATGCTGAAGAACAGGTTGGTGACGGTGTCCGCCAGAGAGGTGGTCAGCGTTTCCGCGGCGGCGGAGAAAGCGCGCTGCAGGACTTCCGGAATGTTGTCGAAGGTCTCGCTGATGGCGTTTCCCGCGGCGTCGGACAGGCGGCCGCTGACGTTATCACGCATGGAATCGTAATAATTCGTATGTTCCATCAAAAAAGCCTTCAGCTGGGGGTACCAGATGAAGCCCAAAACGATGGAAAGGATCCAGCCCACGGTGTGAAGAAAGGTTTTCACAAAACCGGAGGCGAACCCGAACCCCGCCGAAAGCAAAATGATGGTGGCGATGGCAATGTCCATCCACATAGGTCTAATCTCCTTTTCCCTTGAATATGTATAACTATCTTACCAAGTTATGCGGGAAAACACAAGGTAAAAAACATCAGGAGGCGGACATTATGGATTATACGAGATATTCTCGGGCGGTCATCATGCTGGAGGAGAAGGGCCGCGAATTTGCCATCCGGCCGGGAGAGGAAATGAAAGGGTATCTGCGGGTGGAGACGGGAAACGGCCGCGGAGCCATTCGCTGCGTCATGCAGAACGTGAAGTATTTTCCGCGCAGCGAATATACATATCAACTGATCCTCTTTGGAAAACGCGGCGAGCGGACGATCCATACGATTCTGGGAACGATCCCCATCAGCCAGTACGGTACGGGCGAGGTGTACCTGCGCTTTCACCCCCAGGACGTGGATGGACAGGGAAACGATTACGGTCGCTACACCACGGCCATCATCGCTGCCGTATCCACCGGAAATCCCAAAGAGCCGCTGCATCCCGTGCTGATGGGGAAGACTGGTTGCGAGGAGGTGGAGAGCAGGGTGACAGCCATGGCGCAGGTGACGGCAAGTGGCGGCGTTGATACCACGGAAGAAGACGGACGGGACAGCACCGAGGCCGCGCCGGAGGCAGCCGCCAATCGGCGGCGGACGTACAACGGCTTTTACGGAACGTATCTGAAGGGCGTGTGCGCCTATCTCTGCAGCGTTTCCGGTTATTACAGGGAAATCCGGCCCTTTCGGGATGCTTTGAAAGGTGCCAGGTGGATGAAGATCGACAATCCGAAAACCATGTTTCTCGTCTCTCCCGGGGCCCATCACTTCGCGGAGACGTACGGCCATTTTTTGCTGGGGTATAGCGGCGGCGACGGCGGGGAAAGCCCCCTGCGCTATTACGTGGCGGTGCCGGGGCGGTTCCGGTGGGAGGATCAGCCCGACGGCGGCGAATCCGGATTTCAGTACTGGCTCGCTCTGGAAGAGGGTGCGGCAGGGCCGGATGCTTACGGCTATTGGATCGCAGCCATCGACGGCGACAGCGGAGAAATTTTTTCCCCGGTGCAGGAATGATTGACGAAAAACCGCGGAAAAGCCATTGTAACGAAGAAAAAAATATGATAATATAATACGGATAGTCAGAACCAGTAAGAAAGAGAGAATGTATGGAAGAAGCGCTGCCGGAAGTACGATTCATGGAAGAGGCCGTCAAGGAGGCACTAAAAGCGCTGGAGCTGATGGAGGTTCCGGTGGGAGCCGTTATTGTCCGGGACGGACAGA
>JAGATO010000317.1 GCA_017621195.1 Bacillota bacterium
CGCCCATGGCCACGTAATACTGGGAATCCGCAGGGAAAATCACCTGCTCCTCCGTCAGCTCCAGCGTTTCGATAAACCTCTGGCGCAGCTCCGACAGGAAGGACAGCGGTCCTCCTAGAAAGGCAACATTTCCGCGAATCGTCCGGCCACATGCCAGGCCGCTGATGGTCTGGTTGACCACCGCCTGGAAAATGGAGGCCGCCAGGTCCTCCCTTGCCGCCCCTTCATTGATCAGCGGCTGGATGTCCGATTTGGCAAACACGCCGCAACGGGCCGCGATGGGATAGATCATCTGGTGGCGCTTTGCGGCCTCGTTCAGTCCCGCCGCGTCGGTATTCAGAAGCACCGCCATCTGGTCGATGAACGCACCGGTCCCTCCGGCGCAGGTACCGTTCATCCGCTGTTCTATGGTAGCTCCGTAGAAGGTGATCTTCGCATCTTCTCCGCCCAGCTCGATGGCCACATCGGTCTGGGGAATGAAAGTCTCCACCGCCTTGGAACAGGTGATGACCTCCTGTTCAAAGGGAACTCCTACCATCTGAGACAGCATCAGGCCACCGGAGCCGGTGATGCAGATGTTTCCCGTCAGGCCGGGATGCTGTTCATCCAGTTCTTCCAGCAGCTCTTTTACTTTTTCAAAGACGTTTGACATGTGTCTTTCGTATCTGCTGAAGCAGACCTGATTCTGGTCCGTCATGACTACGACCTTGACGGTCGTTGACCCAATGTCAATTCCAATTCTCATACAGTTGCTCCTTGTTTTCTTCCGGTCCTTTTCTTCCGGAAGCCTTTCGTTCGATTCTATTGATTATCTAAAACATTATAGTCACTTTAAATTATAATTATACTCCCATTATACCCGATACATGCGTTTAGAAATCGTTAAGATTGTGTTTTTTTCGTCACAATCGGACAAATAATTTTAACAAATTCTCGGCCCTTTTTCAACTTTTTTGTTTTCAGGTTCTCCGTTTTATGGTATGTTGAAACTACGAAAGGAGACTGCTGTTTCTATGAAATGTTCCATCAAAAAACGTACATATCGCGCCATTTATCGTCTTTTGGACCGCGTCAGCCCCGTTCCCTACGACTGCGGAACTCTGTGCGGTGCCGCCTGCTGCACCTGTGCGGAAGAAGAACCCGATGACGATCCCCAGCTGGGCATTTACCTGCTTCCCGGCGAAGAAAAGCTGTTTACAAAAAAGGAGGACTGGCTCCATTGGACCGTGGAGGATGCTGCCGATTACGACTTCCCCGATTCCTGGTTCGGAAAGCTGTACTTCGTCACCTGTCTGAAGGCTCCCCACTGTCCCCGGGACAAACGGCCTCTACAGTGCCGCTTCTTTCCTCTGACGCCTCATCTGGACCAGTCCGGTCAGCTTCGACTGATCCGATCCGACCTGGAGCTTCCCTACCGCTGTCCTCTCATCGACGGGGGCGTTTCATTGGAACCCTCCTTCGTTCAGGCGACCTACACCGTATGGAAGCATCTGATCCGCGATCCCCTGATCTTCGATCTTGTGGAGTACGACTCTTCCTTCCGGGATGAGGACGGCCTGACCTTCGTCCGGTAACGCCGGACCTTCCAAAACAGGCAAAGCCGATCCGGCCACTGACAGGTGGCGCAGATCGGCTTTTTTGCATTGTTAGATGACGTCTGAGATTACAGAAACTCCTTGGGATCCGGCTGATCCAGCGGCAGAACCTGATTGTAGTAGATCCAGCGAAACAGAATCAGAGATGCCACCAGCGAGATGCTCTCCGCCATGGGAAAGGCCCACCACACCAGCGTCAAACCGCCGATGCGGGACAGGATCCACGCCAGCGGCAGAATCAGAATCAGCTGGCGCAGAAGGGAAACCAGAAGGCTGAACAAACCGTGATTGGTAGCTTGAAACAGGGTGGAGCAGATGATTCCTACTGCCGCCGGAACGAAGCACAGACTGATGCTGCGCAGCGCGGGAATTCCCACGCGGAACATCTCTTCCGAAGCGTCGAACATGGTCAGCAGCGTCTTCGGGAAGATCTGGAATACAGCCAGACCCAAAGTCATAATGACGACGGCGGCGATCAGTCCCAAGCGAAATGCCTGCATCAGACGATGCCGGTTTCTAGCGCCGAAGTTGAACCCCATGATGGGCATCAATCCCTGATTCAGTCCGAACACCGGCATAAATACGAAGGACTGCAGCTTGAAGTACACGCCGAAAACGGCAATCGCCGCGCCGGAAAAACCGATGAGGATGGCATTGATCCCCAGGTTCATCACCGAGCCGATGGACTGCATGATGATGGACGGAAGACCGACGCTGTAAATATCGCGGATGGACTCTGCCCGCAGACGGAATCCGCGCAGCCGGATCTCGATCTGGTGTTTTCCGCGGAACAGGAAGAACAGGTTAAAGATCATTCCCAGAAGCTGGCCCGACACCGTAGCGATGGCCGCACCGGCCACTCCCAGAGCGGGAAATCCCAACAGGCCGAAGATCATAATGGGATCCAAAATGATGTTAGTCACCGCTCCGATGATGTTTCCGATCATGGGAAAGACCATATTTCCGGTGGACTGCATGATCTTCTCCGCAGAGATCTGCAGGAAGCTGAACAGCGAAAATATAGTGACGATGGAGCAGTACTGAATTCCCGCCGCCACCAGATACGCGTCCTGAGTAAAGGCTCCGATGAAAGCCTTCGTTCCAATCAGGCCGAACAGAGCAAAGGCCAGCCAGCTGCAGACCGCCAAAAAGATTCCGTGGCTGGCGGCGTTCTCCGCCTCATCCACCCTCTGCTGTCCCAGTCGTCGGGAGATCAAAGAGCTGAGGCCGACGCCGGTTCCGACTCCCACGGCCACCAGTAAAAGCTGAATGGGAAAGACCAGGGATACGGCAGTCAGAGCAGATTCGCCCAGCCGGCTGACGAAGATGCTGTCCACCACGTTATAGAGGGCCTGGATCAGCATGGAAAACATGGCCGGCAAAGACATACTGAACAGCAGCTTCGGTATGGGCATCACGGCCATTTTATTCTGTGTTACATCCTGCATATATATTACCTCTCACATATTTGAACTAGTACAATAATTAAATTAGTATATCATCAATTCCCAAGAATGACAATACAAAAGAATCCGTCGCCTCCTGTTTTATAAAAAAGCCGCCGCAGGACGCGGCAGCTTTGAGCGACGTAATGCAACGGATTATTCGATTTCCAGTTTCACCGGACAGTGATCGCTTCCCATGACATCGGTGCAGAGCGTCACCTCTTTGATCCGATCCTTGATCCGCTCCGATACCAGGAAGTAGTCGATGCGCCATCCGGCGTTGTTCTTTCTGGCGTTGAATCGGTAGGACCACCAGGTGTACACGCCGGTGGTATCGGGATACAGATACCGGTACGAATCCACGAAGCCGGCTTCCAGGAGTTCGCCGAACTTTGCCCGCTCCTCGTCGGAGAATCCGGCGTTACCCCGGTTGGTCTTTGGGTTTTTCAGGTCAATCTCCCTGTGAGCCACGTTCAGGTCACCGCAGAGGATCACCGGTTTTTTCCGATCCAGCTTCTTCAGGTAGTCCCTGCGGGCGTCCTCCCAGGACATGCGATAATCCAACCGCTTCAACCCGTCCTGGGCATTGGGCGTGTACTCACAGACCAGATAGAAGTCGGGAAATTCCATGGTGATGGATCTGCCCTCCGTATCGTGGCCTTCCGCGTCGATATCGTAGCTCACCGACAGCGGCTCGTGCTTCGTAAAGATAGCCGTACCGGAATAGCCCTTCTTTTCGGCGCTGTTCCAGTACTGATGATATCCCTCCAGCGGAACGTCGGCCTGCCCCTGCTGCATTTTCGTCTCCTGCAGACAGATGGCATCCGGCTGTTCTTCGTTTACGTACTCCAAAAATCCCTTACCCATGCAGGCTCTCAGTCCGTTTACATTCCAGGTAATCAGTTTCATCGTCACATCCTCCTATCCTAACAGAAGAAAATCCGTCCGCCGCAGCACATGTTGCACACCAGATTGGCGATGCAGAGATTCAGGCACATGTTTCCGCCGCCCATGTGGTAGGTCCGATAGGGTTGCTGCTGTTGCTGATACCAGCCGGCTCCGCCCTGCAGCTGCTGTAAGAACTGGACGTACTCCAAATTGTTGGGCTCCATATTGACCGCGGTCTGGGCGTACTGTTGAGCCGCCACGTTGTTTCCCATTCCGTAATTGGCGTAAGCGTAATAATAAAACCAGCGGGCTGTGTGATCCGGAATTCCGTCCAGGACATTGATGGCCTCCGGATAATGACCGCTGCGAATGTAGTTCAGCGCCGCATTCATATGACTGTCGTACTGACTCTGTCCGGCGGCACTGCCGCCGTAGGACTGGCCGCCGTAGAAGGGATTTCCGTAGCCGCTGCCGTAGGACTGACTGCCGAAGCTGCCCTGAGGATTCTTCCGCTCATCCATGATCTGCTGATAGGCCTGCTGGATCTCCTTAAATTTTTCTTCCGCCTGAGGATCGCCCTGGTTCACGTCCGGGTGATACTTTCTGCACATGAGGCGGTATTGCTTCTTCAATTCTTCGTCGGAAGCATCGCGGGATGCGCCCAGGATGCTGTAAGGGTCTTTACCCATGATTTTCTTTCGTTTCCTTTCTCTTCTCTTTGGCGATCTCGTATCGGCTCCACACGCCGGAATACAGAATATTTCTCAGAATATCGGCGTTTTCCAGGATCGGCAAACGCTCAAACCGGGACGCGCATTCGGCCATCATCATTTCCAGGATGGAAAAGATCCGAGCTTCGAACCCTTCCTCAGCGCTGAATTCCGCCAGCGGATTGTAATTCCCCGATGCCCGGTCCTTTTCCAGATCTTCGTAGGCATCCAGAAGATAGATGAACTTTCCCAGATAGAAGCCCATGCCGCGCAGATCCTTTTCCCAGAGATCCTGGCGGAAGGCTAAAATGTGACCCATCAGTTGAC
>JAGATO010000318.1 GCA_017621195.1 Bacillota bacterium
CCCTCTCCTCTCCCATCTGCGCCACCCGCTCCTGAATCTTTCCGGTAAGCCGTGCCGTCATTCGATTGACGGCAGCCATATCCGCCTGTATCATGGTCACCGTTCCATCGGCAGCGGTTTCCACCCGCATCAGCGTTCCGTTTACATCATCGCTGAGAAATTCCTCCGCCACCGCCTCGTTGATGCTGCGGTTGATCATGGTGCGCACCTGCAGCTCTGCCACGGAGCTGAGGGCCGGCCCCAGGATTCCGCGGTAAAAGGAAAGGAGCACCAGAAAGCCGCACACAAGAAGGCACAGCCCCAGGCAGCGCTCCACCCGATCGGGGTCCGTCCTCTTCCGTCCATATCGTCGCCCGGATCCGCGCCGGACAGCGCGCCTTTCCCGCCGTCTCCCCATAAGCAAAAACCTCCGTCTGCATACAGGATATGCGGGCGGAGGCGTTTGGTTCCGATTCTTTTCGTTAATTGATGTTGGCCAGCTCGTCTTTGAACTTGCTGTTGACGATCTTGATGTGGGTTCCCTTCATGCCCAGAGACCGCGATTCGATGACGCCGGCGCTCTCCAGCTTGCGCAGCGCGTTGACGATGACCGAACGGGTGATGCCGGAGCGGTCGGCAATCTTGCTGGCAACCAGCAGGCCTTCCGTTCCCTGCAGTTCGTTGAAGATCTGCTTGACAGCTTCCGCTTCGGAGTAGGACAGCGTACCGATGGCCATGCGGACCACGGCCAGCTTCCGCTCGTCTTCTTCGGCTTCCAGAGCCTTGCGGCGTTCGATCTCCAGACCGACAACCGTAGCGCCATACTCTGCCAGAACCACATCCTCATCGCCGAAGTCCGGGGAATAGCGGGACATGATCATGGTTCCCATTCTTTCCTTTCCGCCCCAGATCGGAACGACACAGTGCAGCTTGTCACAGGTGTCGTAGTCGTATTTGAAGATTTCCAGAACCTCTTCGCCCTTCAGATTGATCACCGTCTCGGTGATGCGCAGAAGCTCCTCATTGTATTCGTTGGGGAACCGTTCCTTTCCCGTTACGGGATCCGTGATAGTGGAGCTGTCGGAACGAACCTTGTAATGAACCCCGATCACTTTTCCTCTCTTGTTCGTAATGTAAATGTTTGCATCCATCAAATCGCTCAAAATGGCGCAGAGTTCATTGAAGGAGAAGAATCCCTCCACGCTCTGCTGCAGCATCCAATTCAGCTTCCGGACTTTTTCCAATAATTCTTTTGCCATAACTACCATCCTCCGTCGTTTACCTCTTGTACTACGTTCCTGATTTTATGCCTGACTAACCGACAATTGGCTGAGCTTCGGGCTTTCACCCGCTCATCCATCGCGGAGCGAACCGTAAGAAAAGTTATAGAATAAATCTGTCAATGTCCACAGAGTGGATCCTGTCTTCGAATTTTTCCTTTACATAGGCTTCGTCGATGACGACCTTCTTATCCTCCATATCGGGAATATTGAAGGAAATATCCTCCAAAAGCTGTTCCATGATCGTGTGAAGACGCCGTGCTCCGATGTTTTCCGTCTGCTCGTTCATCAGAAAAGCCATGTTGGCGATCTCGTCCACAGCGCCGTCGGTAAATTCGACCTCCGCTCCTTCCGTCTCTAAAAGCGCCTTGTGCTGCTTCAGCAGGGCGTTTTCCGGAACGGTCAGAATCCGGACGAAATCCTCCTTCGTCAGATTTTCCAGCTCCACCCGGATGGGGAATCGTCACTGCAGTTCCGGGATCAGATCGGTGGGCTTGGAGATGTGGAATGCACCTGCTCCGATGAACAGAATGTGATCCGTCTTTACGGGGCCGTACTTGGTGTTGACCACGCTTCCTTCTACGATGGGCAGGATATCCCTCTGCACACCTTCTCTTGATACGTCTGCACCCGACCGGTAGCTGGAACCGGAGGCGATTTTATCGATTTCGTCGATGAAGACGATGCCGTTCTGCTCCGCATTTTCCAGAGCCTCACTGGTGACCTGATCCATGTCGATCAGGTTCTGGGCTTCCTGTTCCGTCAGAACCTTTCTGGCATCCTTCACCTTCATCCGCTTCTTCTTCGTCTTCTTCGGCATCATATCGCCGAAGATGCTTCCGATGGCGATGGTAGCTCCCTCCTGCAGATCCAGGTTGTTGCTCTTGGGCGCCTCCTCCACCTCCACTTCAATGAACTGGTCCTCCAAAAGCCCCTGCTTCAGTTGCTGTCTCACTTGTTCGCGGGCCAGATTCACCTCGCTGTCCTGAGGCTCCTCCTGCTTCGGTGCAGACTGCTGGTTATTGTTGAAATTAAATCCGTTTCCCATCAGAAGGTCGAAGGGTCCTCTGACGCCGTTGCCCGGCGCCGCAGGCTTCTGTTTTCCGGGAATGATGGCACGGATGATCTTCTCCTCCGCCATTTCCTCGGCGATGGAGTACTTTTCCTGCAGCCGCTTCTGCTTCGTCACGCGAATGGAGGCTTCCATCAGGTCGCGGATCATGGAATCCACGTCCCGTCCCACGTAGCCCACTTCCGTAAACTTCGTGGCCTCCACCTTCACAAAGGGAGCGTCCATCAGCTTTGCCAGTCTGCGGGCAATCTCCGTCTTTCCCACGCCGGTGGGCCCCATCATCAGGATGTTCTTCGGCGTTACCTCATCTCTCATCTTTTCCGGCAGCTGACTTCTCCGATAGCGATTGCGCAGGGCCACCGCCACCGAACGCTTTGCGGAGTTCTGGCCGATGATGTACTTATCCAACTCCGCCACGATCTGTCTCGGCGTCATTTCATATAAAGTCGTCATGGTCTCCCCCCTTTACAGCTTCTCCACAGAGATGTGGTCATTGGTATACACGCAAATGGAGGAGGCAATCTTCAACGCTTCGCGCACGATCTCCTCCGCGGTCATATCGGTATGGTGGTACAGCGCATTGGCCGCGGCATAGGCGAAGTTGCCGCCGGAGCCGATGGCCACAAACTCCTCGTCCGGTTCGATGACCTCGCCGGTTCCGGAGATCAAAAGCATGCTTTCCCTGTCGGCCACCAGCATCATAGCCTCCAGGTTTCTTGCCTTGTCGGTGCGCCACAGCTGAGCCAGGGCAACCGCTGCCCGTTTCAGATTTCCGGAATGTTCCTCCAGCTTGCTTTCAAACTTTTCCGTCAGCGCAAAGGCATCGGATACCGATCCGGCGAATCCGGTGATGACGGAATTCTTGTAAATTTTCTTAACCTTCTTTGCACCGTTCTTCATGATGGTGGTTTCGCCCATGGTCACCTGACCGTCGCCGCCGACGCAGATATCGTCGGGACCGCGTCTCACCATACAGATCGTGGTTGCATGAAATTCTCCCATTTTCCTATCCCTTTCTTAATTAGTATTTCGTTCTTGTAATGTATCTATTCCCTGTAATCGCATTCTCCGTTGGAGCAGCTCAGCTGATACCCCTTTCCCTTCTTCTGGATCAGGAGTGCGCCGCACTTGGGGCACTTCTTATCCACCGGCCGGTACCAGTACACCTGGTTGCATTCCGGGTAACCGCTGCAGCCGTAGAACATCTTTCCGCTCTTGCCGCGGCGAACCACCAGATCCTTTCCGCAGACCGGACACTTCACGTCCAGCTTCTTCAGGATAGGCTTCGTATTCTTGCATTCGG
>JAGATO010000319.1 GCA_017621195.1 Bacillota bacterium
ATCCCTGCGGAGAGCGAAGCGATTGTTGCAGACCATGGAGCAGCTCACGGAGCCGGTGAAGCAGCGGCAGCGGAAGCGCCGGTGGGAACGCCGGTGAAGTCTCCCATGGTAGGCGTCTTCTACGAAGCGCCGTCGCCGGAGGCGGAGCCGTTCGTTCAGGAGGGCCAGGAAGTGAAGAAGGGCCAGGTGCTCTGCATCATCGAGGCTATGAAGCTGATGAATGAGATTGCGGCGGAACAGGACGGCGTGGTGACACGGGTCTGCGTGAAAAACGGAGACATCGTGGAATTCGGCCAGCCCCTGCTCTACATCCGATGAGAGACTTCGCAGCTGCGAAGGGGGAGATTTCATATGAACAGAGACGAATTGAAGAAGATCTTACCCCATCGGGAGCCCATGCTCCTGGTGGATGAGGCCCATGTTACGGAGGAGGGAATCGCCGAGGGAACGTATACCGTCCGCGGAGACGAATTCTTTCTCCAGGGGCATTTCCCCGGGAATCCGGTGGTTCCCGGCGTGATCCTGTGCGAGATCATGGCCCAGTGTTGCTGCGTTCTGCTGCAGGAGACCATGAAGGGCCAGGAGGCGCAGAAGGTGACGCCGTATTACACGGGATTGAACAACGTGAAGTTTCGCAACACCGTCAAACCGGGGGATACGCTGCACATCACCTGTGAGATCGAACGGGTCAAGGAGCCGTTTTACTTTGCCAAGGGTCAGGGAACGGTGGCGGGAAAGAAGTGCATCAGCGCTGATTTTTCCTTCGCCCTGATCAAAGGCTAAGAGGAGAGAAGTATGTTTTCGAAGATTTTGATCGCCAACCGGGGAGAAGTGGCGGTGCGCATCATCCGCGCCTGCAAGGAAATGGGGATCAGCACCGTTGCCGTCTTTTCCGAGGCGGATCGGGATTCGCTGCACGTCAGTCTGGCGGATGAAAGCGTCTGCATCGGACCGGCCCAGGCGAAGGACAGTTATCTGAATATGACGGCCATTCTGTCGGCGGCAGACGTGACCGGCGCACAGGCCATCCATCCCGGTTACGGGCTGCTGTCGGAAAACGCCAGGTTTGCCCGGCTGTGCCGTGAGAGCAACATCGCCTTCATCGGTCCCTCTGCGGAGATCATCTCCCGGATGGGCGACAAGGATCAGGCGCGCCGCACCATGATCGAAGCCGGCGTTCCGGTGATTCCGGGAACGGATGTGCTGGACTCAGCGGAACAGGCCCGCAGGGAGGCAGCCCGCATCGGCTATCCCGTCTTGGTGAAGGCCAGATCCGGCGGCGGCGGTCGCGGAATCCGACTGGTGGAAAACGAAGAGCAGATGGAACAGGCCTTTCGAACGGCTTCGGCGGAAGCGAAAGCGGCCTTCGGAGACGGCGGCCTGTACATCGAGAAATATCTGAAGCCAACGAAACACATCGAGCTGCAGATCCTCTGCGACAGGCAGGGAAACGTGGTCTGTCTGGGCGAGCGGGAATGCTCCGTACAGCGTAAGAATCAAAAGCTGCTGGAGGAATGTCCGTCGCCTTCGATCTCTCAGGAGCTGCGGGAACGGATGATGGACGCTGTCGTCCGGGCGGCCAGGGCCGTGGATTATGAAAACGCCGGAACGCTGGAATTTCTGGTGGATCGGGAGAGGAACTTCTACTTCATGGAGATGAATACGCGGCTGCAGGTGGAACACACCGTGACGGAAATGGTCAGCGGCGTTGATATCGTCAAGTGGCAGATCCGCATTGCGGCAGGTGCTGCGCTGGATTTCACCCAGAAGGATGTGGTGACCCGCGGGAAGGCCATCGAATGCCGCATCAACGCGGAGGATCCGGACAACGGCTATCGGCCCAGCTCCGGAACCATCGAGATGCTCCACACGCCGGGCGGTCCCTGGGTCAGGTTCGACAGCTTTGTCTACCAGGGCTACGACATCCCGCCGTTTTACGATTCCATGATCGGAAAGCTGATTGTGAAGGCGGCAACGCGGGAGGAAGCCATCCGCAAGATGAAGGCATCCCTGTGCGAGCTGGTCATCGAGGGCGTTCCCACCAACTGCGATCTGCAGCTGGAGATCCTGTCGGATCCCCGGTTTGAGGCGGGAGACTACTACACGGACTTCATGGAGGGATTATGATGTATCGGGGATTGTTTCGAAAACCGAAGAATACCTTGGAGATCCGCGACGGCGAGATGGAATTGAGCCGTCCTCACATCGCGGATGACGCCTATATGAAGTGTCCCGACTGCGGCAGGACGCTGTACGTTCAGGACGTGCAGGATAACCTGGATCTGTGTCCCGACTGCGGCCACCATTTCAAGATGAAGGTGCGCCGTCGGGTGGAGATGATCGCGGACGAGGGAACGTTTACGGAGCTTACACTGAAATCGAAGAACCGGGCCAGAGCTGAAAATCCCATCGATTTTCCGGAGTATGAGGAAAAGCTGGCTGCAGCTGCGAGAAAGAGCGGCGAGAATGAGGGTGTCCTCTGCGGTACGGCCAAAATCGGCGGCCTGGATACCTGCCTGTTCGTCATGGACATGGATTTTATGATGGGCAGCATGGGAACCGTGGTAGGCGAACGGCTGACCGGGCTCTTTGAGTACGCCGTGAATCGGCGGCTGCCAGTGGTGGGCTATACGGTCAGCGGCGGTGCCAGAATGCAGGAGGGAATCCTGTCCTTGATGCAGATGGCCAAGGTAAGCGGCGCTGTGAAGCGTCACAGCGATGCGGGTCTGCTGTACGTGGTGGTCCTTACCGACCCCACCACCGGCGGCGTTACGGCAAGCTTCGCCATGGAGGGCGACGTGATTTTGGCAGAACCGGGCGCGTTGATCGGATTTGCCGGTCCCCGGGTCATCGAGCAGACGATTTTGCAGAAGCTGCCTCCCGGGTTTCAGCGGGCGGAGCTTCTGTTGAAGAAGGGATTCGTGGACGATATCGTACCGCGGAAGGAGCAGAAGCACTATCTGACCAATCTGCTGGGACTTCACAGCGACAGGATTACGATTTAATTCGACTTGGCGCGATTTGATGCGGGCGGAATTCGCGGACTGCGTTTCGGTTTGCGTATGCGATTTACAGAAAGGGAAAGCTAGTGGAAGCAGAAAAATTCAGAGCATATCAGCGCGTGGAGGCGGCCAGAGCCAAAGGACGTCCCACGGGCCGGGATTACATCGAAAATTTGATCAGCGATTTTACGGAATTCCACGGCGACCGGAGATTCGGTGACGACAAGGCCATCGTGGCCGGCATCGGCCGGCTGAAGAACATGCCGGTGACCGTGATTGCCATGGATAAGGGCCGGACCACCAAAGAGAAGGTGGGCAACAATTTTGGCTCGCCCCATCCGGAAGGCTATCGCAAGGCTCTGCGTCAGATGAAGCTGGCGGAGAAGTTCCACCGTCCCGTTCTGTGCATTGTGGACACGTCGGGAGCCTATCCCGGTATCGGCGCGGAGGAACGGGGGCAGGGTCAGGCCATCGCGGAAAATCTGATGGAGATGATGACGTTGAAGACGCCCATCATCAGTCTGTTCATCGGGGAAGGCGGTTCCGGCGGCGCTTTGGCGCTGGCTGTGGCGGATCGGATCTACATGATGGAAAACGCCGTCTATTCGGTGATTTCGCCGGAAGGCTGCGCCAGCATTCTCTGGAAGGATGCCAAGCGTATGAAGGAGGCGGCGGAATGTCTGAAGCTGACGGCCCAGGATCTGAAGGAGCTGGGAGTGGCGGACCGGGTCATCTCGGAGCCGGAGGAGTTCAAGGCGGGTTCCCGTCAGGCAAAGCGGGTGTATTACACGCTGGAAGATCTCCTGTATGAGGAATTTCAGTGGGCGAAACAGCGGCCCGTGGAACAGCTTCTGGAAGAGCGGTATCAGCGGTTTCGGAAGTTTTAGCGGCAATAAACAAAGGGCGAATTCCTCTGCGGAACTCGCCCTTTTGCGACTTATTTTATCTCTTAGATTCCGATGGCTACCGCAATGACGATCAGGATGCACTGCAGTAGTACGATCATGCCGAACAGCGGTGTGATGAACTTATACCACTTGTTCAGACCGATACCCATGATACCGCATTCCGTAGCTACTGCGGTGGGCCAGAACATGTTGGAGAAACCGTCACCAAACTGGAATGCGATAACTGCAACTTCTCTGGACTGTCCGATTAAGTCTGCTACCGGCGCCAGAATAGGCATCGTTACAACGGCCTGACCGGAACCGGAAGGAATGAAGAAGTTGACCAGATTCTGAACGAGAACCATACCGATGGCATTGACGGAAGACGGAAGGGTAGAAACCACATTGGCCAGCGCGTTAACGCAGGTGTCGATGATGTTGCCGTCGGTCATAACGATGGAAACGGCTCTTGCAACACCGACCAGCATGGCGCCGAACAGAGCACTCTTTGCACCGGCTACGAACATTTCTGCGATTTCATTGGAGCTGAGCCTGTAAATGAGGCAGGTAATTACCATGAATACGAGGAACAGCGTTGCGATTTCCGTCAGATACCAGCCTTCTACGATGATACCCACGATCATGATGACGATCAGTGCTACGAAACCGAGCAGGGCCAGTTTATGCTGGGTGGAGAATTCAGACTGCATGATTTCTTCTTTCGTACCCATGCCTTCCATTCCCGTTAAAGCATTGGGATCACCATACATAACGCTCTTCGTCGGGTCTTTGCGGATTTTTTTCGCATAGCGCATCACATATGCGATTGCCACTGCTTCGAAAAGAATGAAACTAATAATACGGAAAGCCAGAAGCTTCGGGGTTACCAGTTCCACTTCTGCGACTGCGGACGCGATACCGATGGTGAACGGATTCAGGGTTGCTGCGGCGAAGCCGGTTGCAACACCTACGAATACGATGGCGCCGCCGACTACCCGGTCATATCCCAGAGCAATTGCGATTACCATGAAGGCCGGTATCAATGCGTAGGTTTCTTCAAACATACCGAAGGTCGTGCCGCCCAGACCGAATAACAGCATAAATGCCGGTATGATCAGCACATCTTTATTGCCCAGTTTCCGAAGAAGCATACCGGTCAGGGCGTTCAATGCACCTTTTTCGGAGAGAACATTGACATAAGAGGCTGCGAACAAAATGAAGAATATGATATCCGCAGCGTCATAAAAGCCGTTAAAGATGCTTTCCAGAAAACCTCTGATGCCTACCGGAGTTTGTTCAATCGCCTGATAGCTTCCCGGAATAACCAGATATCTTTCCAGTTCTTCATCATATGCTCTTTCAAAGCTTCCTGCCGGTACAATCCAGGTAGCAATGGTACAGAATAGGACGATAAGTACGATCAGAACATACGGATTGGGGCTCCAGCCCTTTTTCTCTTTCTTATTCATGATGTTTCCTCCTATGAAATTGTGTAAGGTGAAGAAAGAAATGATTGTAATGAATGCACATGTGTGCGAAACATATCTTATAATTTAAATGTAAACCCCGTGGTAACCACGGGGTCAAGTTTTTTTTCACAAAAGAATTCGACACTAAATGATGGCCTCCTGATACAGATACAGTGTATAAACTTCCGCACCCAGAAGGAAACTTGATACGGGCATCTGTTCGTTTTCCATGTGTGCACAATCCGGTTCTTCCGGGAATACCGGGCCCCAGCTTACGAAATTCGGCACGGATTTCGCATAGGTGCAGCCCGCTGCCGGCAAAAATTCATTCTTCTTGCCGCAGGCCTCATAGACTTCCTTCATGCGGGTCAGCCACGGCTGGTTGCTGTCCAGATAGATCGGGGACAGGCTTTCCCTAATATGGAGATCATAATGATAGGCGTTCGCCTGACTTTCGAAAGCAGCCTGAATATTCTCGTTGGGAATGTCGAAGGCCTGTCGCACGTTAAAATTGATGCGGATATTTCGTCCTTCCTGCGTCAAAATCGTCGGAACAATCGTGGTATTCATTTTGTATTCTTCCGGTACGGTGAGTTCTGTTCTCCTTAATGGCAGAAGCGACGAATACACATCCCTGGGGAAGAAGTCCTGCAAAAACCGCACGAAATCAAACCCGGTATCGGCCAGCTCGTCCGCCAGCTTCAACATGGCGTTGTCTCCCAGCTCCGGCGTGGAACTGTGGGCCGCGCATCCCGTCACGCGATGCAGCTTGCCGTTGTGGCAATATGTGCCCTCTGACGGTACGCTGTTTGCCGCGGAACCGCAGCGGAAGTCCGAATAGCCTTCCGGCAGCTCCTGACGGAACAGCACTTCAATATCCATATAACCGTTTTCGGCATTAAAAATCGGGAAATTTCCGTCGGGAGAATAACCGTAATCAGGCAGTTCAAATTCTTCTTTATAATGCGCCATATCCACCCACGTAGCTTCTTCGCTGGTACCCACGATCAGCTGCACTTTTTTCGTAAACTTCGATACATGCTCCATCAGGAACTTCAGAGCGTACAGGCTGACGATGACCGGCCCCTTATCGTCCACGATGCCGCGTCCGTAAAGAGTTTCGTCTTTCTCTGTCAGGGTAAACGGTTCATACGTCCACGCCTGGCGGTTTCCGATATCGACCACATCCACGTGTGTCAGAATGCCCACCGTGGTGTCGCCTTCTCCCACTTCGATCACCGCTACATCGCCGTATTTTCCCACGGTTGTTTTCATCCCGAAAGCGCGTGCGGTATCCGCCACATACCACAGCGCCTCCTTGCAGCAATCTCTGTCTTCCGTGACACTTGCGAATTCCATCAATGCTTTCAAGTGCGCATACATTTCTTCTTTTCGATCAAGAAAATAACGCTGTATTTGTTTCTGCATCTCTTTCATCCCGGTCGTTTCCTTTCTCTCCTATGAGTGCTCCGTGCATTTTCTCTGACATCATAGAAAAGTATAAACCCCGTGGTGTCCACAGGGTCAAGACCGTTTTTTCATTTTCTTCCCGTCGGTTCGAATCGGTGCATATAGTTTGTACAGCCCCGTACGTACTCCGTCCTTGAAGAAGTTGGTTCCTTCTCTGCCGTAAATCATGCCTTGCAGGCAGATGTTGTTTTCCTCTGCGTAGGAAAGCAGCGGTGCTGTCATTTCTTCGATGTTTTCGGAATAGTAGACCTCGGTGATCAGACAATGATCGTCTTTTTCTTCAATCATATTCATTCTGGTGTTTCCGATTTTCAAGCGTGTCTCTTCCGGAAAGGAAAAATATTTTCGCATTCCTTTTTCCGGTTCGGCAAGATTGTAACAGAAGGAAACGGACAAATTCATCCAGTCGTCCTTTTCCAAATTGAAGCATTCCCGCAATGCGCTGGCGATATGCTTGCTTTCATCGATATAACCGCTTCTGCGATAGCCCACCGGCATGGGTCCGATGACAAATTTGCCGCGCATGTCCAGCTCTCTCTGGTAATGTTCCTCCCATTCATCCAGCCGCTGCATCATATTGACGGCCTCTTTGATGACATTGGTCAATTCGGTCCGTCGCGATTTCATGACGGTACCGATTTCTTCCACGGGAATGCCGCCATTCATGATGCTCTTGATCTCTTTAATGGATAATCCGACGGAACGATAAAACAGGACATCGGAAAGACGGATGAAATCCTCGGAAGAATACTCCCAGTAATTGTTTTCCGGATTTTTATGCGGAGCTATAATGCCCTCCTGTACATAATGACGGATGGTTTCGATGGAAATTCCCAGTGCCTTTGAGATTTCTCCAACGCTCAGATACATGAATCACACCCTCCTTTTCTCAAACCCGTTTTCTTTTTCTTTCATTTTAAAACATTCTATTTTTATCATATGATATTTTTTTAGAAAATTGCAACGTTTTTTGTCTGCGCGGCAAATGAGCCGCCACTGCGTCTCTGTCCATGGACGGCGCAAGCGATGCTGCGCCGCTGCCGTGCCGTCATTGAAACCGGAAAGGAGATGTGATAGTATGATATCAAATGAGGCGATACCAAACTGGCAAAGCGGGTTGCCTCAGGAAGGAGAGAACAATGACGAAGATTGTGATTATGGCGCCGCGAGGCCACATGGACGGACTGATCGTGGCAGCGGCGCATCGGCGCAGCGACATTGAAATCGTCGGCGGCGTGGGAATGCCGGGCCGGGACTACATCGGAAAGGATGTGGGGCTGGTGGCAGGACTGGGCGAAGAGGTGGGAGCACCGGTGTATGACGATCTGGAACAGGTCATCGATCGATGTGACCTGGTGGTGGACTTCTCCAAACCGGAACTGTCCATGCAGGTGCTGGACTGCTGCCTGAAACACAAAAAGGCGCTGATCTGCGGAACCACCGGGTTCGACGTAGAACAGACGGCGCGGCTGCTTGATGCTGGCCAGGTGATTCCCATGATGAAGGCGGCAAACACCTCCTTCGTAGTCAACGTGATGAAGAAGATTGCGGGAGAGATTGCCCAGGCGCTGGGGAGCAGGTGCAGCATTGACGTCATCGACATGCATAGCGCTTCCAAACCGGACGCACCCAGCGGGACGGCCAAAGAACTGGGCGAGGAAATGGCGAAAAAGTCGCCGGACAAGACCTACGAGGACATCG
>JAGATO010000320.1 GCA_017621195.1 Bacillota bacterium
GGGCTTAACGTCGTTGACCATCTTGTAACCCTTGGTAACGTAGCTGGGATTGTGGCATGCCACGAAGTCAGCCTTGTTGATGTAGTAGGGGCTTCTGATGGGCTTGTCTCCGAAGCGCAGGTGGGAAATGGTTACGCCACCGGTCTTCTTGGAGTCATACTGGAAGTAAGCCTGGATATACTTGTCGGTGTGGTCACCGATGATCTTGATGGAGTTCTTGTTTGCACCGACGGTACCGTCACCGCCCAGACCCCAGAACTTGCACTCGATGGTGCCTTCTGCTGCGGTATTGGGAGCAGGTACTTCAGGCAGGGACAGACCGGTAACGTCGTCCACGATACCGATGGTGAACTGACGACGGGGTTCTTCCTTTGTCAGTTCTTCGTATACTGCGAATACGCTGGAGGGCGGGGTGTCCTTGGAACCCAGACCATAGCGGCCGCCGATGACCTTGATGTCGTTCAGACCGGCGTTTGCCAGAGCGGAAACAACGTCCATGTACAGAGGTTCACCCAGAGCACCGGGTTCCTTGGTACGGTCTAAGACGGCGATCTTCTTGCAGGATGCAGGGATCGCAGCCAGCAGACGGTCAGCAGCAAACGGACGATACAGGCGAACCTTGACCAGACCGACCTTTTCGCCGCGAGCGTTCATGTAGTCGATGACTTCTTCTGCAACGTCGCAGATGGAACCCATAGCGATGATTACGCGGTCAGCGTCGGGAGCGCCGTAGTAGTTGAACAGCTTGTAGTCGGTACCCAGCTTTTCGTTGATCTTGTCCATGTACTTTTCAACGACTGCGGGCAGCTCATCGTAGAACTTGTTGCAGGCTTCTCTGTGCTGGAAGAAGATGTCTCCGTTTTCGTGAGAACCGCGGGTTACGGGGTGTTCCGGATTCAGAGAGTGCTTGCGGAACGCTTCTACAGCTTCCATATCACACATATCCTTCAGATCTTCATAATCCCAAACAGCAACCTTCTGGATTTCGTGAGAAGTACGGAAACCGTCGAAGAAGTTGATGAAAGGAACCTTACCGGTCAGAGCGGCCAGGTGAGCAACGGGGCTCAGGTCCATAACTTCCTGTACGTTTCCTTCAGCCAGCATCGCAAAACCGGTCTGACGGCAAGCCATTACGTCGGAATGGTCGCCGAAGATGTTCAGCGCATGGGTGGAAACGGTACGAGCGGAAACATGGAATACGGTGGGTAACTGTTCTGCCGCGATCTTGTACATGTTGGGGATCATCAGCAACAGACCCTGAGAAGCGGTATAGGTGGTCGTCAGAGCACCTGCTCCCAGAGAACCGTGAACCGCACCGGCAGCGCCGGCTTCGGACTGCATTTCGACAACCTTGACCTGGGTGCCGAAAATGTTCTTCAGGCCATTAGCAGACCACTGGTCTACCAGGTCGGCCATGGGGCTGGACGGAGTGATCGGATAGATCGCAGCAACTTCGGAAAACGCGTAGGACACGTGAGCCGCAGCGTTGTTTCCGTCCATGGATTTGAACTTTCTTGCCATAAATCGTTCCTCCTGAAACATTGAAAATATTGTAACTGCCTTGATAAAACAATAACAAAGCAAGATCCTCATACGTACTTTAGTGTATCACGAATCGATAAAGATGTAAATGAAACATTGCCATCATTTTTTGTTTTTTTGCTTTTTCGGACATTTTGCGAATGGAAAACGAGAAACATCGATCTCGGCGTGATTTTCTAATGTCAAATTGTCGAATCGCCAAATTTATTTTCGAAGATTTCTCGAGATCTTTTTCGTTGTCTTCGCCAGGGAATCCGGGCTCACCCAGACATTGAACTCACAAAGTCATGCGACATCATTTGCACAGCTCTTTGGCCATGTAGAGGTAAATATCCGCAGCACGGTACAGCTCTTTCTTGCTGATCCTTTCGTGGATCGAATGAGCCACCGACACTTCTCCCGGCCCCATGATGATGCACTGACTCTTGGTTCCGGCAGTCATAAATCCGGCATCGCTCCACGCCGGGAAACTGGTCAGCACCGGCGTTTCCCCCGTCGCGGCAACCGCGGCCTGGGCCGCTTTCACCAGCGGAGAGGTCTCTTCCGTGCAGAACGGAATGTGGGGCAGCGTGGTTCCTCCGAACACATCGCGGATTTCCGCCTGGAATTTCGGATCTTCTTCGTGGAGCTGATCTACCAGCTCCTGCAGTTCCGCATACACCTGTTCAATGGTTTCGCTGGTCAGGCATCGGCGATCCAGACGGATTTTACAATCGTCCGCTACCGTACTGGGCTGGTCACCGCCGACAATCGTACCGATGTTCAGCGTGGCTTTCCCAAGGATGGGATGGGTGCGCTGATTCAGCTTCGGAAGATATTCCGTTTCCAGCTTGTGCAGAAACCGACCTGCCATCATGATGGCATTGACTCCGCTATCCTGAGCGCCGCCGTGAACCTTCTTTCCTTTAAATTGTATTTCGATCCACTCCAGACCCTTATGCCCCAACGCGATGTGCAAATCCGTAGGCTCACCGATGACCGCATAGGTCGTCTCCGGTCCCGTCTCGATGAGGCTTCTCGTTCCGATCCCCGCTTCTTCTTCATCGGACACACCGCAGAACAGCAGATCGCCCTTCAGCTTCACGCCGCTGGTTTTCAGCATCGCCATGGCGTACATCATGGACGCCAGCGCTCCTTTCATATCGCAGGTTCCGCGACCGTAAACGTACTCTTCATCTTCTCTCGGTTCGAACGCGTTTTCAAAGTCATAGGCCGGAACGGTATCCAGATGTCCGGTCAGAAGCAGCGACGGACTCGTTTCTCTCTCTTCTCCTTCCAGAAGGGCAAAGACATTGTACCGTCCCGGTTCGATCTCTCTTCGCCAGGTGGTAATTCCCAGCCGGTCAAAATAGTCAAGAATGTATTTCGAAATTTCCTCTTCCTGTTGTTCCATGAAGGAATAGCTTTTGATCGCCGTCATTTCCTTCGTCAGCGTTACCGGATCCATCATCCACTGTTTCATCTCATTCCTCTCCTTTTTCAAACTGTTTTAACGGCCATGTTCAGCCGTCGCGTTCAGTCGCCATGTCGCGCCGCCGCGTTCAGCCGTCGCGGAACTCGTCCGTCCGTTTAGCCGTCGCGTAACTCGTCCGCCCCGATTCGCTGTACTGAGTTCATCATACCAAAAAATTGATGAAGTTTCACGCCTTCGGCCATTATCTTTTTGTTTTTCGGCGAATTTCTTTTCGGCGATTTTCTTATCACGAATTTTGCAAATTCCAGGCTGCTTCTTTAATTTTGCAAAGTGATCCAGGTTGAGTCCAATGAACGATCCGCGTTGACATCCTTCGGAACAGAAAGTAAGATGTTATTTCAAATTCCTACGAACGTTGGAAAGAATGCCATAATGATGTCAACTCCATACGAATGAATCCCGATCGGTACCACAGTATTAAAAAAGCACTGAAACCCATTGAATTTCAGTGCTTTTCTTCGTTTTTGAAAACTGTCAGAATTCGAATCCGTGGAACTCAGCTTAAGCGTTTGCCATCTGCTTCGCCACTTCTTCTGCGAAGTTTTCTTCCTTCTTTTCGATACCTTCGCCTACTTCGAAACGAACGATCTTAGCGATCTTCAGTCCCTTGTCTACGGAGCTCAGGTACTGACCAACGGTCTGCTTTCCGTCTTCAGCTCTTACATAAGTCTGGTCGAGGAGACAGATGTCCTTTAACTGCTTGGCAACTCTGCCCTGAACCAGACCCGTGAAGATCTTGTTTCCGGAGATTTCAGCCTTATCAGCAACTGCAAGAGCAGCCAGCTTAGCCTTGGCATCTTCGGACAGGAAGTTCGGCAGATAGTTGAAGTTGAATGCCTTGTCAGCTCTCTTTTCTGCTAAAACAGCAACGTCTTCTTCTGCCCAGACACCGGCCACAGCCTTATCCAGTAAAGCGTTCAGGATGGGCTTGGGAAGA
>JAGATO010000321.1 GCA_017621195.1 Bacillota bacterium
CTGCATCATCTATCTGGGCTTCGGCGCCGGGCTGGCAGTGTTCATGTTCTCCGGTTTCATGAAATCCATTCCCATCGAGATCGAAGAGGCGGCCATGATCGACGGCTGCAGCCCGCTGCAGACCTACTTCAAGGTGGTATTCCCCATTCTGAAGCCCACCATGATTTCCGTCGGCGTCCTGGAGACCATGTGGGTCTGGAACGACTATCTGCTGCCCACGCTGGTTTTGGACATCAAGAAGTACAGAACGATTCCCATGCTGATCCAGTACTTCCGCGGAAGCTACGGACGGGTGGAAATGGGTCCTATGATGGCCTGCATCGTTCTGACCGTACTGCCCGTCATCGTCATTTACCTGCTGGGCCAGAAGCATATCATCAAGGGTGTTCTCGCCGGAGCAGTCAAAGGTTAGAAGGAGACTACAAATATGAAACGAAGCTGTGGCATTTTACTGTCCATATCCTCGCTGCCGTCTCCCTATGGCATCGGCTCCCTGGGAAAATCGGCCTACGACTTTGTCGATTTTCTGGTAGAGGCGGGGCAATCCTGGTGGCAGATGCTGCCGGTGGGCCCCACCAGCTACGGGGATTCTCCCTATCAGAGCTTTTCTACTTTTGCGGGAAACCCCTACTTCGTGGATCTGGATATGCTGTGTGAGGACGGTCTCCTGACGAAGGGAGAAATCGAAAGCGTGGACTGGGGCACCGATCCCCTGCGCGTGGATTATGGAAAGATATACAACTCCCGGTTTGCGATCCTGAAGAAAGCCATGGACCGCGGCTGGGAACGGGATCGTGACAAGGTGAAAGCCTTTGAATCCGAGAACTTCTGGTTGGATGACTACGCTCTGTTCATGGCGTTGAAGCGCCGCTTCGGAATGAAGGCCTGGACGGAGTGGGAAGATGAAGACATCCGGCTTCGGCGCGGCGATTCCGTAGAGCGGTATCGCAAGCTGTTGGACGATGATGTCCGCCTGTTCATCTACATTCAGTACCTGTTTTTCGAGCAGTGGAACAAGCTGCGAACCTATGCGAAGAAAAAGGGCATCGGGATCATCGGCGACATGCCCATCTACGTGGCGCTGGATTCCGCCGACGTGTGGGCGGATCCCAGGAGCTTCCAGCTGGATGAAAAGAACGTACCGAAGGAAGTGGCCGGCGTACCGCCCGATTATTTCAGCGCTGACGGTCAGCTGTGGGGCAACCCTCTCTACGACTGGGACGCCATGAAGCGGGACGGCTACGGCTGGTGGATTCGCCGCATCGACGGCGCATCGAAGCTGTACGACGTACTTCGAATTGACCATTTCCGCGGCATGGAAAGCTACTGGGCAATTCCCTACGGCGAGACCACGGCAAAGAACGGCCGTTGGGTCAAAGGGCCGGGCATGGATTTGGTCGGGGTACTGACCTCCTGGTTCCGCAACGTGCAGTTCATCGCCGAGGATCTGGGTTTCCTGACGCCGGAAGTACGTCAGCTGTTGGCGGATTCCGGCCTTCCCGGAATGAAGGTGCTGGAATTTGCCTTCGATTCGAGAGAGCCCAGCAACTACCTGCCTCACACCTATACGGAAAACTGCGTCTGCTACGTGGGAACTCACGATAATACGCCCATCGTAGCCTGGGAGACTGAGGCTGCGGCGGAGGATGTGGCCTTTGCCCGCCAGTATTTGGGGTTGAACGAAGCGGAAGGCTTCCACTGGGGAATCCTCCGCGGAGGACTGAGCTCCGTGGCCACGCTGTTCGTGGCGCAGATGCAGGATTACCTGGGATTGGGAGCGGAGTCCCGCATGAATACCCCCGGCATCATCGGAGGAAACTGGCAGTGGAGACTGGGTAAGGATCAGATCACGGAGGAACTGACAAAGAAGATAGCGGAAGCGGCCCGGATTTACGGAAGGAGCAACAAACCATGGCAAGTGTAACCTTAAAAAATATAAAGAAGATTTATCCGCATGCCGACAAGAAGAAGAAAAAGAAGGGTGCGGAAGAAAAGAAGACCAATCTGCAGGTAACGGAGCAGGGCGTTGTCGCCGTTCAGGAATTTTCCATCGATATCGCCGATAAGGAATTCATCGTTCTGATCGGACCCTCCGGCTGCGGAAAATCCACCACGCTGCGCATGATTGCCGGCTTGGAGGACATCACGGAAGGCGAGCTGTACATCGACGGCAATCTGGTCAATGACGTGGCTCCCAAGGACAGAGACATCGCCATGGTATTCCAGAGCTATGCCCTGTATCCTCACAAGAACGTATACGATAACATGGCGTTCCCGCTGCAGCTGCAGAAGATGCCCAAGGATCAGATCGACAAGACCGTTCGCGAGGCTGCCGAGGTTCTGGATATCACCAAGTATTTGGACCGCAAGCCCAAGGAGCTGTCCGGCGGTCAGCGCCAGCGCGTTGCCATCGGCCGTGCCATCGTCAGAAACCCCAAGGTTCTGCTGATGGACGAACCGCTGTCCAACCTGGATGCCAAGCTGAGAAATCAGATGCGTGCGGAGATCATCAAGCTGCGCCAGCGCATCGACACCACGTTCATCTACGTTACCCACGACCAGACCGAGGCCATGACTCTGGGCGACCGGCTGATCATCATGAAGGACGGTTTCGTTCAGCAGATCGCTACGCCGCAGGATGCCTTTGAACATCCCATCAATCTGTTCGTAGCTGGTTTCATCGGCTCGCCGCAGATGAACTTCTTCGATGCGGAGCTGGTGAAGAACGACGGTGTTTATGCGGTAACCCTGGACGGCGCCACCATCGTCCTGTCCGACGACAAGCAAAAGCGCCTGTCCGAGCGGGGTGTGCAGCCGCAGCCCGTTACTCTGGGTGTTCGTCCGGAGCACATCATGATGGCTGGCGAAGGCGACAACCGGATCCACGGCGAAGTGGACGTCTGTGAAATGATGGGCAGCGCCGTTCATCTCCACGTGAAGACCGACGGTCGCGACGTGATCATCGTAGCGCAGACCATGGATCTGCAGGGACACCACGAAGGACAGTTCCAGATGGGACAGAAGATCGCCTTCACCTTCGGAGGAAACGTGGCTCACGTGTTCTCCAAGGAGACGGATCGCAATCTGGAATTCTAAGAAATGACAAAAACGCGGCCTGGCGGGAAATTCCGCCGGTCGCGTTTTTTTGCGCTATCTGGGGATGCAGATCTCCGTTCCCGGCGTAGCGAAATCCACCACGGTCAGCTCCGGGTTTGCCATCATCAGCCGATCGGAGACCATGAGAAACCGCTGGCTGATGGAGTCCAAAGTATCGCCCTGCATGACGGTGTAGCGCTGGACGCACTCTTCCGAAATGGCTTCTTTCGGGATGCAGAGGGTGAGTCCCTCCAGAGAGCCTTCGAAATCGATGTCCGGATTGGCTCCAAGCAGCTGGCCGTAGGTCAGACCGAACCGCTCCAGGACCCGGGTCAGCGTATCGCCCCTCTGGGTGGCGTAAGCCTTGCCGCCGTAGCAGTCGGGCATGGAAGGCTGGGACGGGGAGGAAGGAACGCAGATGACGTCGCCCACCCGCAGGTTGTAGGGATCCATACGGGGGTTGGCTTTCATCAGAGCGTCCAGGGTGACGCCGTAGCGCTTGGCAATCATGTACAGTGTGTCGCCTTTGACGATGGTGTGGGACGTACCGTCGCAGCGGGAAGGCGTGGGCGTCGGTGTGGGCGTCGGTGTAGGCGTGGGGCGCTGGGGCGGATCGGGGTTCTTCGCGGGAACGCAGATCTTCTGCCCGATCTTCAGGTTATAGGGGTTTAAGATGCGGTTGACCTGCATCAGCTGGGCTACGGGAATGCCGTAGGCCTGGGAAATCGCGTACAGTGTGTCTCCGGCCTTCACGGTGTAAATCTCCATGCACTGGGACTCGGGGCACTTGTAAGTATCAATGGCCATTGTTTGTTCAC
>JAGATO010000322.1 GCA_017621195.1 Bacillota bacterium
ATTCAGGCAAAGACTTTACCCGGCGGTTTGAAGATTGGAGATAGCCAGATCATTGAACCGTTGGAGCCTTATATCGATCAGTGGGGAAGAACACAGAACTACGGTGATGATTTGTTTACTCGGATGTTCAATCAGATGGTTGCTCCGTGGTATGCAAAGAAGGTTAATCGAACATCTGTTGACGATGAATTGACGCAGTTGTTTGATCGTGTCGGAGATACTACGGTTCTTCCGAGTTCTCCTATGCGATATTATAAGGATAGCAATGAAAATACCGTATACGTGAGCGCAAAAGATTATACTGAACTTCAGGAAAGTGCCGGCCAGTTAAAATATGCGGCTCTTAATTCCCTGTTCAATTCCAATGTATACAAATCGTCTGATGACGAAGAGAAGATGAAATTGATTAGTGACGTATACAAATACGCTGACAACGCTGCAAAGTCGGATTGGGCGAATAAGAACAATCTGGATGTGAGCGTGGACAGTATCGTTGACAAGATCGATTCCATCGTTGATACCGGAGTGGACGTCGGATCGGCATTCGCCATCCGTGCGCAGTTGTCGGCAATTGGTGGAGAAGATACGAAAGAACAGCGCATCTCTCTTCTGAACAGCTACAGTAATCTGAGCGGAGAACAGAAACACGCACTGTTGAATTCTGTTTATCCGTATAAGGAAATGCCTTGGTAATGGAATGAAAAAAGTGCGGGATCGTGGGAAAAATCAGCTTCGATTTTTCCCACATTTTTTCCCACACTTTTTCCCACATCAGTTACACATAGTTAGCAAATCTTAATGAAAGTTAAAAAAGTTTTAAATTACAGAACTCCTGTTTTTCGTTGAAATTCCAATAAGTTAATGAATTTTGCTTCATATAACTTGAACATACAAATAGTTTTGGTGTATAATAATGTTTCAAGTAAGTAAAGAAAAATCAAATGGGAGAGGATAAAATGACGGCAGAAAAACCGAACCTTTTGCTGCACAGCTGCTGCGGTCCCTGCAGTACAGCGGTGATCGAGCGGTTGATTCCCGATTATAATATTACCGTATTCTTCTACAATCCCAACATCGACGAACGGGAAGAATACCTGCGGCGAAAAGAGACACAGCTTCAGTTTCTGGAAGCGTACAATGCGACCATCTCCGGACAGGAGGGTATCAAGCCGGTGACCATGATCGAAGGCGATTACGAGCCGGAGGCGTTTTACCGAGTGGCGGAGGGACTGGAAGATCAGCCCGAGGGTGGCGCCCGTTGTACGAAGTGCTTTCAGCTTCGGCTGGAAACCACGGCCAGGGTTGCCCGGGAGCGGGGGTTTTCGCTGTTTGGAACGACGTTGACCGTCAGTCCCCACAAGAACTATCCGCTGATTTCGAAGATCGGAACGCAGATCGCTGCGGATCTGGGACTGGAATTTCTGGATCTGGACTTTAAGAAGAAGGCCGGCTACCAGAGGTCGGTGACGCTGTCGAAGGAGTACGGCCTGTATCGCCAGCGGTTTTGCGGATGCAGCTTTGCCCGCAGACTTCAGGAGGGCGTATGAAATACGTGGACGTAGTCATCGACAACAACAGCGATCATACGGACGAACTGTACACCTACGGCTGTCCCTTCGATCATGTCCGGGTCGGCGATAAGGTTTACGTTCCCTTCGCCCGCGGGAACAAACGGCGCGAAGCTTACGTCTTTACTGTAAAGGACCGGTTGGACGAACCCGTCCGAGGCCTGAAGGAAGTGCTGGAGATCGATCCGGAGATCCGGCTCACCGAAGAAGCCGTGGATACGTGCCGCTGGATGAAGCGGCGGTACCTGTGCAAATACATCGACGGGATCAAGTGCTTTACGCCTGCCGGGAGCAGTTCCAAGCGGGGAAAAAAGCGAGATCCCCTGGCGGAAAGGGAATACGTTCCCGATCAGCCCAAGGCGCTGAATGAAGAACAGGCGGCTGCCATGGATCACATCCGGAAGCGACTGGCCGAAGGAAATCACTGCATCGTTCTGATGCAGGGAGTTACCGGCAGCGGAAAGACGGAGGTCTATCTTCAGGCCATTCAGGCCGTGGTGGAACAGGGCCGTCAGGCCATCATGATGGTGCCGGAGATTTCTCTGACGCCGCAGACCATTCAGCGGTTCGTCAGTCGGTTTGGAAAAGAGAAGACGGCGGTCCTGCACAGCAAGCTGAGCCTGGGCCAGCGCTACGACGAGTGGATGCGGATCCGCAGCGGACAGGCGTCCATCGTCATCGGCGCCCGGTCGGCGGTCTTTGCGCCTCTGACCGATCCGGGGATCATCATTTTGGATGAGGAACACGAAACCTCCTATAAATCCGACAAGACGCCGAAATACGACGCTCTGGAGGTGGCAGCCCGGCGGATGGGATATCACGGGGGACTGGTGCTTCTGGGGAGTGCCACGCCGTCAGTGGTCAACGCCTATCGAAGCCGAAGCGGGCTGTTCGACCTGATCCGGTTGGAAAAGCGATACAACGAAACGCCTCTGCCCCAGGTGTCCGTGGTGGATATGCGGGAGGAGCTGAAACAGGGAAATCACACCATGTTCAGCCGGTCGCTGATCCGCGCCATGGAAGAGCAGCTGGATCGGGGACGACAGGTGATTCTGTTCCTCAATCGACGGGGATATTCCAGCTTTGTGACCTGTAGAAGCTGCGGCCATACGGTGACCTGCCCCGACTGCGGGATCACCATGACCTACCACAAGAGCGACAACGCCTGCGTCTGTCATTTCTGCGGAAAGAAACAGCCGCTGCCCCGCAGCTGTCCCGCCTGCGGAAGCTCCTACATCCGGCAGTTCGGAACGGGAACGGAGCAGGTGGAAGAGGCGGTGAAGGAATTCTTCCCGGAGGTATCCGTGGCCCGACTGGATCTGGACACGGTGAGGACGAAGGGAAGCATCGACAAAATACTGAAGGAATTTCAGAAGGGAAAGACCCGGATCTTAGTCGGAACACAGCTGGTAGCCAAGGGACTGGACTTCGCCAACGTGGGTTTGGTGGGGATCATCTCCGCCGACGTGACGCTGAACATTCCGGACTTCCGATCGGCGGAGCGCACCTTTCAGCTGGTCACCCAGGCAGCCGGCTGGGCCGGCCGGGGCGACGAGATGGGTCAGGTGATCATCCAGACGTATTCGCCGGACAATTACGCGGTCATCGCTGCTGCCCATCAGAACTACGAAGAGTTCTACCGACAGGAGGTGGCGCTGCGTAAGCAGCTGGGTTATCCACCGTTTTGCGATCTGTACCAGCTGATCGTAGCCGGTGAAAAGGAGGATCTGGTTCAGCGTACCAGTCAGGAACTGAAAGATACACTGCGCGCCCGACTGGGCGAGAACGCATCGATCCTGGGGCCGGGACCGGCACCCATGTATCTGGTGAACGGTGTTTACCGGATGCAGATCTTAATGAAGGCGCCCAACGGAACCCGGCAGGAGTTTTCCGCTGTCGTGACCGAAGCGCGGAAGAAATTATTCACGGACAAAAAGCAGGAGTGTCTGCTTCATACGGACATCAATCCATTCAGCTTTGTATAAACAACACATGACGCATTCAACGGATGGGCGGCGGATTTTGGCGCATCATCCCGAAAGGAGAAAAAACAATGGCTTTGAGAAATATTGTAGAACGGGGAGACGAAATCTTAGCGAAGAAGGCGAAGGAGGTCAAGGTGATCGACGATCACGTTTGCATGATCCTGGATGACATGCTGGAGACCATGCGCGAGGCCAACGGCGTAGGAATCGCGGCACCTCAGGTGGGCGTCCGTCGCCGTATGTTCATCGTCGAGGTGGACGGCGTAACCTACGAGCTGATCAATCCCCGGATTCTGGAGCAGAGCGGATCCCAGTGCGAATACGAGGGCTGCCTCAGCGTTCCCGGCCTGTACGGTCGCGTGGAACGACCCATGTACGTGAAGATCGAAGGTCTGAACCGCAAGGGAGAACGGGTGGAATACGAAGCGGAGGGCTTCCTCGCTACGGCGTTTTGCCACGAAAACGACCATCTGGACGGCGAACTGTTCATCGACAAGGCAGTGGATGTGAAGACTGCGGAAGAAATGTACGGGGATGAAGAAGACGATGCGGAGGAATAGTCGTTTATGAGAATAGTCTATATGGGAACGCCGGATTTCGCCGTTCCGGCCTTGGAAGCGCTGGCAAAGAGCGGCCACGATGTGGTTGCCGTCGTGACCCAGCCGGACAAGGCCAGGGATCGGGGAAAGAAGGTACAGTTTACACCGGTGAAGGCCAAGGCGCTGGAATATGACATTCCCGTCCTTCAGCCGGAGAAGGTGAAACACAACGAAGAGTTTTATCGGACGCTGGCGGAACTGAAGCCGGATCTGATTGTAGTTGCAGCCTACGGAAAGATTCTGCCGGTTTCCGTTCTGGAGCTGCCGAAGTACGGCTGCGTCAACATTCATGCATCGCTTCTGCCAAAGTACCGCGGAGCCGCGCCCATTCACCGGGCCATCATCAACGGCGATCCGGTGACCGGCGTAACGCTGATGTATATGGCCGAAGGCATGGACACCGGCGATATGATCGTCAAAGCTGAGACGAAAATCGGAACGAAGACCGTGGAAGAAATGCACGAAGAACTGGCGGAGCTGGGAGCCAGTCTTTTGATGGATACGCTGCCTCAGCTGCTGGACGGTACGGCGCCGCGACAGGCTCAGGAAGAATCTCTGGCCACCTATGCGCCTATGGTCTTCAAGCAGGACGGCGTGTTGGATTTTGCGAAGAGCGCCGAACAGCTGTGCTGTCTGGTCCGGGGAATGAATTCCTGGCCGGGAGCATCCACCACCTACAGGGGGCAGGTGGTGAAGGTCTGGGAAGCCCAGCCGCTCCCACAGGAGACCGGAAAGGCGCCGGGAACGATTTTATCCGTGGATAAGACGGGGCTGAAGGTTGCCTGCGGAGAGGGCGCCATCAACATTACGAAGCTGCAGTTTCCCGGAAAGCGGGCCATGGCGGTTTCGGATTATATCAAGGGAAACACCGTAGATACCGGTGTGATTTTGGGAGGTAATTAATTATGTATGGATATTACGGAGGATATGGATATTACAGCTCCATGATTTTTCTGATCCCGGCGATCATCCTGACGCTGATCGCCCAGACGAAGGTCAATTCCGCCTATGCGAAATACGCCAGAGTGGCCAATCGGCGCGGTCTGACCGGCGCACAGGCGGCCCGCATGATCCTGGATGCCAACGGCATGTCCGATGTTCCCGTGGAAATGATCGGCGGAAAGCTATCGGATCATTACGATCCGCGCCGTCGTGTCATGCGGCTGTCGTCCCAGGTCTACAGCGAACCGTCGGTAGCCTCGGTTGCCATTGCGGCTCACGAAGCAGGTCACGCCATTCAGCACAGCGTTGGCTATTCGCCGCTGCAGATTCGCAACGCCATCGTTCCGGTGGTGAACCTGTGTTCCAACGCGTCCTGGCCGATCCTGATCATCGGTCTGTTCCTGGGTCATTCGACCATGGGTGATCTGGTGTTCAACCTGGGAGTTTTACTGTTCGTAGCCACCGTGGTCTTTCAGCTGATTACACTGCCGGTGGAATTCAACGCGTCCAGACGGGCGCTGGAACAGATGGAAGCCATGGGCATCGTCTACGACAACAGCGAAGCCAGAGGAGCGAAGAAGGTGCTGTCTGCCGCTGCTCTGACGTATGTGGCGGCTCTGGCTATGGCAGTATCCAACCTGATCCGCATTCTTGCCATGAGAGGGAGACGTGACTGAGATTGGACATCAATCGAAAAACGGCGTATTATATATTAGAAGATATCGAAAAGGACGGAGCCTACTCCAACCTGGCCATCAACAACAGAGAACGCCAGATGAAACCGTCATCACCGGCCTTTGTCCGGGAACTGGTCTACGGCGTTCTTAGATATCAGATGCGGCTGGACTACATCGCTTCGCAGCTGATGGAGCGAAAAGGCCGGCTAAAGCGCAGCGATAAAATTCTCCTGCGCATGGGGCTGTACCAGCTGATCTACATGGATTCGGTGCCGGATTACGCTGCGGTCAGCGAAACGGTACGACTGGCCAAGGTCTTCTGCCGCGGAAGGGATTCGTTCATCAACGGAATATTGCGGGCCTACGGGCGGCGAAAGGACGAGATCGTCTGGCCAGACCGCCGGAAGGATCCGGTGGACTTTCTGTCGAGCGGCTACTCCTGCGATCCATGGATCGTTCGGCTGTGGCTGTCTCAGTACGGGGAGGAACGGACGGAGGAAATGCTGGCTGCGGCCAACGACACGCCGCGGCTTTGCATCCGTGTCAATCGCCTGAAGGCGACGCCGGAGCAGCTGCGGGAGAGACTGGAGCGCGAAGGCTTTGCGCTGAGTCCCATGGAGACGGTGGAAGAAGGGTTCTTCGCCGCGGGAAGCGGCCTGGTGGCCTCAGCGGCTTATGAAGAAGGCTGGTTTTCCATTCAGGACGAAAGCTCCATGCGGGCGGTACTGGCGGTGGATCCCCAGCCGGGAGAGACGGTCATCGACGTCTGCGCGGCGCCGGGAGGGAAGACGCTGTTCATGGCCGAGCGCATGGAAAACCGCGGGACCATTCTGGCCGGTGATCTGTATCCGGCGCGGCTGACGCTGCTGGAAGAACAGGCAAAGCGACTGGGTGTCACCGCAGTGCGATCCCGAGCTTGGGATGCGTCTCGGGTACAGGAAGAACTGGTGGATCGGGCCGATCGCGTCCTGGTGGATGCTCCCTGCTCCGGATTGGGCGTCATTCGCAGAAAGCCGGAGATCAAATACCGTGAAGAGGAGACATCGCGGCAGCGCTTGCCTCAGATTCAAAGGGAAATCCTGGAGGCCTCCTGCCGGTACGTGAAGGCGGGCGGCGTTCTGGTCTACAGTACCTGCACCATCAACGAAGAGGAAAATTCGCAGGTCGCAGGCGCTTTTTTACAGAAGCATCCTGAATTTGAAGTCGTGGAAGAGCAGCAGATGTATCTGGGACGCCAGGAAGGCGACGGTTTTTACATCTGTAAAATGAAAAGGAAACAGCCATGTTAAGTGCGGGATTTAAAACAGATCGGGGAAGATGCAGGGACAATAACGAAGACTCTCTGTTCGTCCTCCCCAATCATCGAATGTATATGGTGGCCGACGGCGTGGGAGGAAACCGCTCCGGTGAAGTGGCAAGCCGGGCGGCGGTCAGCTACGTAGCGTCCTATGTGGACAGCCATTCTCTGGATGAGGTAGGAAGCGAAGAACAGCTGCAGCTGTATTTTCTGGACTGTCTCAACGGTGCCAACGGAGAGGTCTGCCGGCTGTCGGAAGAGAATCGGAACAATGCCGGTATGGCGACTACGCTGGTTCTGGCCTACATAAACGGGGAGAAGGGTTACGTGGTAAACATCGGCGACAGCCGGGCCTACCTGGTTCGCGACGGAGAGATCATGCAGATCACCCGTGACCATACCTATGTCAATGAACTGCTGATGCAGGGAAGCATCACTCCGGAGGAGGCAAGACGCCATCCGGAACGCAATATGATCACCCGGGCCATCGGCGGAGAGAAAACCATTCGGCCGGACTTTTTCCGGTTCGATCTGGAACCGGATGACGTTCTTCTCCTGTGTACAGATGGTTTGTTTGGAGAACTGGAAGACGAGGTCATCTGCAGGATGGTCGGTGAAGAGCCGTCCATGCATCGGCTGGCATCAAATCTGGTGGAACAGGCCAACGTTCACGGTGGAAAAGACAACATTTCTGTAATTTGCATTCGAATTTAACAAACCAGGGAGGAACGGTATATGAGTACCAGATTGCTTGCCGGAAGATATGAACTGATCGAGCGGATCGGCGAGGGTGGGATGGCCGTGGTCTACAAAGCCAAGGATCGCCTCTTAAACCGCTTCGTTGCCGTTAAGATATTAAAACCGGAATTCACCAAGGATATGAAGGTCATCGAGAGCTTTCGCAGAGAGTCTCAGGCGGCGGCCAGCCTGTCCCATCCCAACATCGTCAACGTCTACGATGTAGGTAAGGAAGGAAATATCTACTATATTGTCATGGAGCTGATCGAGGGCAGCGTCCTCAGCGACATCATCAAAGCGGAGGGACCGCTGGAACCGCGCCGGGCCGTTTCCATTGCGAAGCAGGTGGCCAGCGCTCTGTCGGTGGCTCACAAAAATCAGATCATCCATCGGGATGTAAAACCGCACAACATATTGATCACTGCCGACGGTGTGGCCAAGATCACGGACTTCGGGATTGCCAAAGCCATGAGCTCGTCCACGATGACGGCTCAGCAGACGGGAACGGTGATGGGATCGGTGCATTATTTTTCGCCGGAGCAGGCCAGGGGAGGCTATGTGGACGAAAAATCCGACATCTATTCTCTGGGTATTGTTCTGTACGAAATGCTGACGGGAAAGGTACCCTTCGATGCGGACAATCCCGTGGCGGTGGCCGTGATGCACATGAACGAAGAGATGGTTCCGCCGTCCCAGATCAACCCGGCGGTATCTCCCGATGTGGAGGCCATTGTCATGAAGGCAACGGCGAAATATCAGGTGAACCGCTACAAGACGGCGGATGAGATGATTACGGCGTTGAGCCTGGTCAACTACCATCCGGCACCCGTCCAGATTCACGAAGAACCGGAGAAGAAAGAAACAGGGGAAGATGAGATGAAACAGGGGAAGAAAAAGAAGAAGATCGTCATCAATAAGACAAAGATGGGAGCTGTGATTCTGGCGGTGATCCTGGCCATTCCTGCCAGCGCGCTGGCGTTCCGACTGATTCAGGGGATCGAAACGGACAAAGAAGTGGAGGTACCGGATCTGATGGGAGCTACGGAGGAAGAAGCCAGAACGCAGCTGACGGAATTGGGACTGGAACTGGAGCTTGGGCTGGAAATGTACGATCAGGAATATGAGCCGGGACAGATTATCGGGCAGGATCCCGTGGCAGGAAGCAAGGTGAAGGAAGGCCATACCGTTACGGTCAACCTGAACCGTGATAAGGGAGCGTCGACTTCCGCCACCGTGCCGAACCTGACCGGAAAGACGTTGGATGATGCCAGATTCAGCATCCAGGCCTACGGCTATGTGGTAGGCGAAGTGACTTCCCAGGCCAACGAGCTGCCGGAAGGCATGATCATCGAGCAGTCGCCCAAGGCGGGAACGACGCTGGAAGCCGGTTCCAAGATCAATCTGGTGGTCAGCAAGGGAGCAGATGACGCGGAAATCGTTATGGTAAACCTGCTGGGAATGGACGCTTCCTCCGCTGCCAGCGAGATTTCGGCCATGGGCCTGAAGCTGGGCGAAACCAGCTACGAAAGCAGCACCACCTACGATAAGAATCTGGTGATCGGACAGAGCGTCGTTGCCGGAAATAAAGTGCAGAAGGGAACGGTGGTGGATCTGGTGATCAGCACCGGTCTGGTGGCCGGAGGCGGCAGCGAAGGTTCCGGCGACGATATCAAGAGCGTTGCTTTCGAGATCTCCTACGATGCGGCCAAGAACGAAACCTTCTTCCTGTCCGTGGTGGTTTCTGATGCCAACGGTGTATCCACGCCCATCAAGCAGCGGGAAAGCTACAAGGTGGACGGTTCCGAAATGATCTCCGTGGGTGGAAACGGTCAGGGAACGATCCAGATCATCTTCGATAACGACGTGGTACAGCAGTTAAACGTAAACTTTGATACCGGAGAGGTATATTGATGAAAGGAACCATTGTCAAGGGAATCGCGGGGTTTTACTATGTGAAGCCGGAGAACGGCGGCGATCCGATTCAATGCAAGGCTCGGGGACTCTTCCGAAAGGATGGGAAGAAGCCGTATGTGGGTGATCACGTTCTGTTTGAACAGGAAGAGGATCAGGACGGGTTCATCACGGAGATTTTGGATCGGACCAACGTATTCATCCGTCCGCCCATCGCCAATGTGGACTGTTTCGTCATCGTCTGTGCAGCGGCAAAGCCTGCGCCCAACCTTCAGGTCCTGGATCAGTTTCTGGTGATGGTGGAAAAGGAGCAGGTGGAAGCTCTGGTGGTGTTCAACAAGGTGGACTGCGCCGACGAGGACGCCATCGAACGCCTTCGGGAAATCTACGAGGGGATGTATCCGGTGTTCTTCGTCAGCGCCAAGACGGGCGAAGGTGTGGAAGAACTGAAGGAACGGCTACGAGGAAAGCAGTCGGCGCTGGCGGGACCGTCGGGCGTGGGAAAGTCCACGCTGCTGAACGCCATTATCGGAGACGAACGGATGGAGACAGGACAGATCAGCGCGAAAACCGGTCGGGGAAAGCATACGACACGCCATGCGGAGCTGTTTTCTCTCTCGGAGGGCGACGGCATGATCTTCGATACGCCGGGCTTCACCTCCTTTGAAATCCTGGAGGCTGAGGAGGATCAGCTGCAGTTTCTGTTTCCGGAGATGGCGCCCTATGTGGGGCAGTGCCGGTACGATGACTGCCGCC
>JAGATO010000323.1 GCA_017621195.1 Bacillota bacterium
CGTAGGTTCGTTCGAAAATCTTCATCAGCTCCGCATCCTCCTCCGCCGTTCCGGTGTAGGAGACGGTGCGGGAGGGGGCAGGGCGATCCACGTTTCCGGCCTGTGGCTTGTCCCAGCGTAGCCCGCTGTCCACGTGGGCGTGGAGTTTTACCTGATCCCATTTGACGATGACGCCGACACCGTGGGAACAGAACACCGAATCCGCCGGGTTTTCCAGATCGCTGTCACTGTCGTAACCCCGGGCACGGATCACTTCCTCCTGGTTGTGGCAGGGCTGATAGCCGTCCACGGTACAGAACAGCCGTCCTTCGCCACGGGTGTAGGCCGTCACTTCTGCGGCGTAATCCCGCATGGTAGCCACAGGAGCGTTACCGGTAAGGACAGAATAGGACCCGATGGTCTCCGGCGGTTCGAAGGTGCCGTGCATGCGCTGCAGATCGGTCATGGCCCGGCCTACGGAGGCGCTGGGAACTTCCAGACGGAAGCGGTACCAGGGTTCCAGAAGAAGGGAGGTGGCTTGTTTCAGTCCCTGACGAAGGGCGCGGTAGGTGGCCTGGCGGAAGTCGCCTCCCTCCGTGTGCTTCGGATGAGCGCGGCCTGCCACCAAGGTGATGCGAAGATCGGTAATGGGGGAGCCGGTGAGAACGCCGATGTGTTCCTTTTCCATCAGATGAGTCAGGATCAGCCGCTGCCAGTTCAGATCCAGATCGTCGGTGCTGCAGCTGCTGGCGATGTGAAGACCGCTGCCGCGCGGGGCGGGCTCCAGCAGGAGATGCACTTCCGCATAGTGGCGCAGCGGTTCGAAGTGACCGATGCCTTCCACGGGAGAGGCGATGGTCTCGCGGTAGACGATGTTGCCGCTGCCAAAGTCCACGTCCAGCTGAAAGCGGTCGAAGATCATGCGCTTCAGGATCTCCAGCTGAACCTGGCCCATGGGCTGGATATGGATCTCCTGAAGGCGGGAATTCCATGTGATGTGAAGCTGAGGATCCTCTTCCTCCAGCTGTTTCAGCTTCAGATAGGCTCCCGGAAGGTCGCTGCTGTTATTCAGAAGGATCTGGTACGTCATGACGGGAGTCAGACGAGGCGGCTCCGATGAAGGTTCTGCGCCCAGTCCCTGTCCGGCCACGGTATGGGACAGACCGGTGACGGCGCAGACGGCTCCCGCTTCCATTCGATCAACAGTGCGGAACCTGATACCGGAATAGATGCGGATCTGATCCACCTTTTCCTCCCAGGGTGCAGGTTCATCCGGTCCGCTTTTCAGAACGTCCTTCACCTTTAACGAGCCTCCGGTGATCTTCATGTAGGTCAGACGGTTTCCCTGGGGATCCCGGCCGATCTTGTAGACCTTCGCACCGAAGGCTTCCGGATAGGAGGGGGGAAGAAGAAAGCGTTTCAGAGCTGCGATCAGGTGATCTACGCCGTCCAGCTTCAGGGCGGAGCCGAAGAAGCAGGGAAACAGCTTTCGGGAGGCGATCAGAGCCGCTGCCGCGGAGGCGGGAACGGTCTCTTCCGTCAGATAGTGGTTCAGCAGTTCCTCATCGCGCACGGCTATCGATTCCAAAAACCCTTCATCGCCGGACAGAGTGTCCGAAGGATAGGGGGAGGGAGGAAAGGCGATGCAGCCGTCGTCCAGCCGAGTCTGCAAGTCGCGGAGAACGGCGTCCCGATCGGCTCCGGCCAGATCCATCTTGTTGATGAATAAAAAAACAGGGATACTGTGGCGTTTCAACAGGTTCCAAAGCGTCTGGGTATGACTTTGGACACCGTCGGTTCCGCTGATGACCAGAATGGCGTAGTCCAGTACCTGGAGAGTCCGTTCCATCTC
>JAGATO010000324.1 GCA_017621195.1 Bacillota bacterium
AAAGGCAGCTGCACTGGAAAAGACGGCGTTTGAATACGAAGCGAAGATTCTGGCCGAGGCTACGGAACTGACGTTGATTGAGAAATAAAAATGCTGAGGTTGGCTCCTCGCAGCCGCAGCGAATAATGCAAAAGGACGGTCGTTTGGTGCGACCGTCCTTTTTGTGGTTGTTGTGTGTTTGCGTTGTTTCGTTACAATGACCTGGCTCAGCCCTTGACAGCCTGAATGGCAGCAACCAGCTTTTCCGGAACCAGTGCGCACTTTTCTTCGCTGAGAGACGCGATGGAGATGCGAACGCCAGCGCCCAGTACGACGGCGAAGACTTCGGACTTCTGCAGTTCCTTACCTACGGCTTCTGCCAGCTCCGCGCTTTCGAAGGGAATGGTAATGAAGAAACCGGAGTCGAAGGGGCAGCTCTTCAGACCAACCTTGTTGGCAGCCTCGGTAAAGGCGGCGCCTCTTCTTCTCAGCATGTCAACGTACGCCTTCCGCTCTGCGGTTACCTTGGCCTTCAGCTCGTCATCGTTGAAGATGCGGGCGATGGTTTCCATGGCGGCTCTGTTGCCGTTGGACCAGGAAGCGCGGCTGGCCACAGCCGTAGCGTCCTTGAATTCCTTGGCGATTTCTGCAGTGGGAGCGACGCAGACCAGTGCACCGCAGCGCATGCCGTACATGGTGAAGCCTTTGGAAGCGGAGAACGCATACAGAGGAAGGATGTTTTCCGGGTAGTTCATCAGCTTGTTCATGAATTGACGGTATTCGTGAGCGTCACCGGCGAAGTCCAGATAAGCGATGTCTACCACCAGAATGATGTTCTTGTCCGGATTTACAGACAGCAGAACTTCGTTGACCTTATCCCAGTCTTCCAGGGAGAAGGTGTAGCCGGTGGGGTTGTGAGCCGGAGTGTTGATGATGATCAGAACCTGATCCTGAACCTCTAAAAGGCTGTTCAGCTTTTCAGCGAAGGAGGCCTGGTTGAACTTTCCTTCTTCGTCGAACAGAGTGTAGGTGGTTACCTTTCTCTGCTGTTCAGCACAGATGACCTTGTAGGGACCCCAGTGCCAGTCGGATGTCAGGATGGAATCGCCAGCCTTGGTGTAGCAGGAAACGGCGTTTCTCAGAGCGCCGGTACCGCCGGGAGCGTAGCAGGCTTCTACGAAGCCTTTGGTCTCGATGTCGCCGAAGACAGCGGTCTTGACGGCTTCCAGATAGGCGGGTACGCCGCTGATGGGGGCGTAGGCTGCATAATCCTTGGGAGCCAGGCTCTTCAAAACGTCGACGACAGAGGACAGAACGATCAGTTCGCCGTCATCATCCATCAGAGCGCCGATGGTGGAGTCGAATACCTTTTCTTTACCGATTTCGGCGATGCGGGCCTTGGCCAGGCTGGATACACCGAATAACTTGTCAGGAGCGCCGATGGTGGTACGGCCGTTTTCCTGAACCAGAACAAATTTTCCCATAATGATTCACCTCTTAAATAATGTATCAACGATCCTTGTAAAAGCAAAAATGCTGCGTGTCTATACATTGATTATATAGAGCCGACATTTTTTTAGCAAGAAAAAGATAGAAAACAGAAAAAAATGTGATAGAATGGATTCTGTTGTTGCGAAAAATAAGAAAACGAAGGGAATACGAAGAAAGAATAAGAGGGGAATAGAAATGTATGTCAAACAGTTTTTCTGGATCGTGATTTCATATTTTGCAGGGGGCCTTTTGTCGGAAGCACTGGGACTTCCCGTTCCGGCCAACGTGCTGGGACTGGTCTTTCTCTTCGGGATCCTGGCGCTGCGGTGGATCCGCCTGTCTGACGTGGAGGATGCGGCGGACTTCATCATCGGCCATCTGGCCCTGATCTTTGTCCCGTCCGCCGTAGGAATCATGGAATACTTTGGCCTGTTTCAGTCGTCCTTCATCAGGATTGCCGTGCCGTGGCTCGGCGCCTGTGTGGTGGGCTACGCCGTCACCGGATGGGTGACGCAGGCGGCGATTCGGATTCAGGAGAAGAGAGCGGGAATCGGCTGCGACGATGATGACTGCAGAGGAGGTGACCGATAATGGAACGAATTCTTGCACTGATCTTTGAAAGCCCCGTCTGGGGCATGGGTCTGACGCTGGGCGCCTACCTGATCGGAGTCGTGATTCAGCAGAAGACGAAGATCATGGCCTTACAGCCCATTCTGACGGCCAGCCTGCTGGTGATGGCGGTGCTGTCACTGACGGGACAGAGCTACGAAGCGTATTCACTTCAGAACACGTTCCTGGGTTACGTCCTGTCCTTATCCGCCGTAGTTCTGGCGGTGCCGGTCTATCGGAACCTGCACATTTTGAAGGCCTACTGGCTTCCCATTCTGCTGGGCGTGGGTGCAGGATCGGTTGCAACCATTGTCACGGCGGTGATTTTGGGGAAGGTCATGGGAACGGATATAGAACTGATCCTCTCCATGATTCCCAAAAGCTGTACGACGCCCATCGCCTACGGCGTTTCGGAAACATTGGGAGGAATCCCCGCCTTTACGGTGGCACTGGTGGTTCTGACGGGAATCGCAGGAGCGGTGTTCGGCCCTGCGCTTTTGAACGTACTGCGCATCGATCACGAGATTGCCCGGGGACTAACGCTGGGAACCATCAGCCACGCCATCGGTACGACGCGGGCCTTTACAGAAGGTCAGATCTGCGGCTCCATGAGCAGCCTTGCCATGGCGCTGGCCGGAACGATGACCGCCTTTTTGGCACCGCTGATTGCTGCCGTGTTCTTTTAATGGATCCGTTTGTATGAAAGTAATCAAGGTACATTTATGTATCTAAAAGAGATTATACCAGGGATGCGTGAATGAAAAGCATGTGCACATGGGAAAATGCTGTGCCAGCCGTGATAAAAGAGTGCGCGGCACAGGCGCAATAGCGCAATTTTTGCGAATGAAATTCTACCGTCAGGTCAACACTATGATCGGAGGTGGAAATCATGCGTTCAAAAAATACAGATACCTATGAAAGCCAGAATAAGAGCTTTCAATATACGATGATCGCTGTGATCGGCGTCCTGATCGCGGTAGGGATCATCGCCTATGCTATGCGCGGCCTGGTGGGCGGAGACGCCCGGATCCAGGAGCCGGTCAATCCCAACCCCATTCCCAATATGGGCGCGCAGGAGATGCCGCCGGATGTCAACGTATCTCAGACGGTGCCGTCGGTGGACAGCAGGGATACCACAGGTGGAAGTGCCGTGACGAAAAAGGACGGAGACGGCGGTCGAGCAGACTACGGATTTACCAAGCCGGTGGAGGGAGAAATGCTGAAGGAATTTTCTACGGATACGCCCCTGTATTCCAAGACACTGGAGCAGTTTGAGATCCACTGTGGCGTGGATATCGAAGCCCCGGCCGACAGCCAGGTGAAAGCCATCGACGGCGGAACGGTGACGAAGGTCTATGAGGACGACAAACGGGGAATTACCATCGAAATCAGCCACGGCGACGGCTTCGTGTCGCGCTACTCCAATCTGAGCACCATGGAACTGGTAGAAGAAAACGACGTGGTGGAGCGGGGACAGGTGATCAGCGGCGTCGGAAATTCGGCGCTGTTTGAGACATTGGATCCGGAACACCTGCACTTCGAGCTGTGGAGGGACGGAAAAGCAGTGGACCCGGCGGAGTATCTCTGACTCCCCGGGCCCATTTTTTTGCAGTTATACCGCCATGGCGGCAATGACGCAGAACAGCGCCAGAGTAATCAACGTCGAAATGGAGCAGACACCGGAGGCAACCGCCGCGTCCTCGCGGCTGCGGCCGAGACCGGAGCTGAGGAAGCTGGGCGGCAGGCTGCAGTACAGCGCCACGGCCCATCGGGTCAGAGGGTCCACGGAAGGTAGCAGGGATAACATTCCCTGCATGATGGCAAAGTACACAACCATGATGGCGCAGTGAAGGGCACAGATGCGGGTCACGAAGCGCATTCCCTGACGTTCCAGCGAAAAATTGTAGCCCACGGTGAACAGGATGACGGCGCTGACGGGCTGCGCCAGAAAGGCGGCCGTTTTCAGGACGATGATTCCTACACCTGCGGCGTTTAGAGCATCGGCGGCCCCCGTCAGATTCAGCGCCAGGCCCAGGATTCCCATGAGCAGAAGGGGAGATTGAAATACTTTCTTTACGGTCTGGGATATCGTGGGGCTGGAACCGGTATCGGAGGACAGGATGGCGATGACCGGAATGGCGACGAAGCCCTGAGCCACGTCCATGACGCCCATGCGATAGGCCTGACCGGCTCCGAACAGAGCTACGAACAGGGAAATGCCCAGCATTCCCGTCTCCTGTGCGGCGAACAGCATGGGGAGGTTGTGGAAGGGAAAGCGGCGCTTCCGCAGGCGAAAGGCGAAGATGGAGCCCGACAGCGTCAGCGGCAGAACCAGCACCATGGAGGTGATGGCTTCCGCGCCGAAGTCCGCTGTGAAGCAGGACTGAAAGAGGACGCAGGGCAGGGCGAATTTTACGACAAACTGCTGCAGGCCGCGGATTTCCTCCGGATTCATCAGCTGCTTTCTGCGGGCGAAGGCTCCCAAAAGGATGGCGGCGAATACGGGGATGACGGCTTCTGACACGAGTAATAGCTTTTCCATTGTAAACTCTCCCGGTTTGAGATGAAAAAGGGGGCTGTCCCAGGACAGCTCCCTTTTATGTTACCTATGTGATATGACCGATTAGTGGGTCTCGTTGTACTTCTTGATACCCATAGCCAGCAGATCCATGGCTCTTTCCAGGTCTTCCTTCTTCAGGATGTAGGCGAAGCGGACTTCGTCCTTACCCTTGCCAGCGGTAGCGTAGAAACCGCCGCCGGGAGCGTACATCACGGTCTCGCCGTTGTCTTCGAATTCGGTCAGCAGCCAGATCAGGAACTTTTCGGTATCGTCAACGGGCAGCTTGGCCATGACGTAGAAGGCACCCTTGGGTTCCTTGCATACGACGCCGGGGATCTCCATCAGCTTTCTGTACAGGGTGTCTCTTCTTTCCTTGTATTCGGCTCTGACAGCGTCGAAGTAGTCAGCAGGTACGGAGTACAGAGCAGCGGAAGCGATCTGGTCCAGAGTCGCTACGGACAGTCTGGCCTGGCAGATCTTCATCATGTGACCCTGCAGTTCCTTGTTTCTGGTGATGACGGTACCGATTCTGGCACCGCAGGCACTGAATCTCTTGGAAACGGAGTCGATGATGATTACGTTGTCGTTGGCCTTCGGATACTGGCCCAGAGACATCAGGGGTTCGCCGCCGTATACGAATTCTCTGTATACTTCGTCGCCGATCAGGAACAGGTCGTGTTCTACGGCGATGTCAACCATCAGCTGTAATTCTTCCGGAGTCAGAACAACGCCGGTGGGATTTCCGGGATTGGTGAACATGATGGCTCTGGTGTGCTCGTTGATCAGGGATTCGATCTTTTCTCTGTCAGCGTAGTGGTAGCCTTCTTCCGGAGTGGTGGTCAGCGGACGGATGGAAGCACCGGTCACCTTTACGAAGGTGTTGTAGTTGGGATAGAAGGGTTCGGGGATGATGATTTCATCGCCGTCATCCAGAATGCAGTTCAGAGCGATCTGCAGAGCTTCGGAACCACCGGTGGTGATGAAGATGTCGCTGGTTTCGTAGTCGATGCCGATGTTGTGGTAGTAACCTCTTACCGCTTCTACCATTTCGGGGATACCGGGAGACGGAGCGTATTCCAGAACCGGAGCATTGAAGTTCTTAACGGCTTCAAAGTAAGCTTCCGGAGTCTTGATGTCTGGCTGACCGATGTTCAGCGGATAGATCTTCTTTCCCTTCTTCTTGCATTCTACCTGATACGGATAGAACTTACGAATCGGAGACAGGTTACATTGTGCAATTTTGCTGGAAAATTTCATTGGCGTGTCCTCCTGATTTCTTTCCCATAAAGATATTCCTAATTTCATAATCTGTGCGGAATCGCCTCCGCACCCAGTTTAAATTCAGTATAGCAAAAAATAAGGGGTTTGAGAAGTATAACCGAAAAAAAACGTGAAAATTTTCTTTCACATCGGATTTGTGACGGAGCAGGGACGATATATACGAGAGAAAGACGGTTTTTCCCTAAAAACAGCGTCGTAATGGCCGTAAGTCTGTGATATAATAAATCATAATAGAGAAACGAGGGCGCTGCGGCCAAAGGCGAAGCGGCGGCCAGACGGGAGAGGGGGAAGCCTCATGTACGGTGAAATTCGACGGAAGCTGACGCTGTTAGAATCCGGAAAACCCTGGGGAGACCAGCTTTGTGACTTTCTGCGCCAGACCGATCAGACGGACTGGATCTTTTCCTGTCTTCGCCTGTCCGGAAGTGCCCTGAGCCGCGAGAGCGTACAGAAGATTCTTCGGGGAGAGCTGGTGACGGATGTGGCCCTTTCGGATCACCTGAAGCTCCATTCCTATGTGGAGGCCATGAAGGGACTGGAGGACATGAGGGAGATGCACTATGACATACTGTGCCGCAGCGGAATCCATGCCCTATACCAGGCTGTCTACAGAGAAGACCCGCAATATCGGCGCAGAGACCCTGTACTTCCCCAATGGGATTATCTAACGCCTCATTTTACAGAGCTGGAGGAGAAGATGACCGCGCTGTATCAGGAGGCGGAGCGATGGAAGGACGGAGCGCCGCTCAGCGATGGACATCGGTCCAATCCGCTGCTTCAGGCCTGCGTGGTTCACATGGGTCTGATGGAGATCTATCCCTTCGGAGAACAGACCGAGGAGTTGGCCCGGTTTGCCATGCTCTACATCATGCTGTGCGCCGGACTGCCGGTGACGGTCATCGCCATGAGCGAACAGGAATACAACGTCTGCATCATGAATTATCTGCGCAGCGGGGATATCCTTCCCTTCTACCGGGTCATGGAGCGGTCGGTATACAACAAAGTGGAAGTCTTGCTCCAGATCACCGCGGAGCTTGCGGGGAATCAGGACTGACAACTCTCTCATCACATTCAGAAAGGAAGCTTTGACCATTGAAAAGCATAAACGATACGATACTGAAACGACTGGCCGCGGACATCGACCCGGCTCATCTGATCGAAAACTGCCCCATGAGCAGATACACCACCTTCCGGGCCGGAGGAAATGCGGCTCTTTTGATTCAGCCGGACTGCATGGTGGAGCTGTTTTCCGCTGTGAACATTCTGGGGCGAGAAAAGGTTCCATACATGATCATGGGTAACGGTTCCAACCTCCTGTTTAAAGACGAAGGCTACGACGGTGTGGTGATCCGCATCGGCGAGGGAATGGACCGGGTTCGCGTGGAAGGAAACGTGATCTTCGCCGAGCCGGGGATCAAGCTGTCCCAGCTGTCAAAGGTGGCGGCTGGCAATTCGCTGACGGGCCTGGAATTCGCCTGCGGCATTCCCGGTTCTCTGGGCGGCGCCGTCTACATGAACGCCGGAGCCTACGGTGGAGAGATGAAGGATGTGGTGTTGTCCACGTCGTCCCTGCGCCGAAACAGCATGGTGAAGGACCGGGGAAAGGATCAGCTGGAATTCGGATATCGCACCAGCGTGTTCCAGAAGAGCGATGAAATTCTCATCGGCGTCAAGCTGCTTTTGAAGCCGGGCCATCCCTATCTGATCCAGGAAACTATGCAGGAGCTGAACGCCAAACGCAATGAAAAACAGCCGGTAAACCTGCCCAGCGCCGGCAGCTTCTTCAAGCGTCCCGAGGGGCACTTCGCCGGACAGCTGATCGAAGAGGCAGGGCTGAAGGGCTTGCAGGTGGGTGGAGCCAGAGTGTCCCCCATGCACGCCGGTTTCATCGTCAACGAAGGCGGTGCCACGGCTCAGGACATTCTGGATCTGATGAAGATCGTCCAGGAGACCGTCAGAGAGAAGAGCGGCGTCACTTTGGAGCCGGAGGTACGGATCATTGGATAAGTGGCGCATGACCTTCGACCTTCACACCCACACCCGGCTGATGCGCGGTGGACGGACGATCACCCACGCGGTCAGCACGATGGAAGAAGTGGTGGCGGCGGCCAGGGAAAAGGGACTGAGGGCCGTGGGCATTTCCAATCACGGGCCCGGCCACGTGACGTATGGTCTGCCCATGGAATCGCTGGCGGCGCTGATGGAAGAGCGGGATCATCTGAAGAGGCGATATCCGGACATCCGGATCCTGATCGGCGTGGAGGCCAACATCATCAACGCTTCCGGCGCTCTGGACGTGGCTCGGGATGACATGGATCGGTTCGATTACGTGATGGCGGGATATCACTACGGAATCTTCGGTGTACAGCCCGTCGGTGCAGTGCTGCTTCACGCGGAAAACTGGCTCTGGGAGAAGACCGGAGGCCGCGGACGGCTGGAACGGAGGATGTCGGACAACGGAACGGTCGGCGGCCGTAGCCTGGGTCGTCTCTGCGAAGCCAATACCCGGCGCATGGTGGATGCCATTTTGCAGAACCGCCCGCTGGTGGTGACCCATCCGGGAGATAAGTCGCCCTGCGACATCGAGGCAGTTGCCCGGGCCTGCGAGATTGCGGGTACGTGGATGGAGATCAACAACTTCCACCGGGATCTGACAGTGGAGAATTTGCGGAGAGCAGCCAAATACAACGTGAAGTTCATCATCGGCAGCGACGCCCATCGACCGGATAGGGTGGGCTGCTTCGAAGAGGGACTGGAACGGATTCTCCGGGCCGGCGTGGATCCGGAGCGTGTGGTCAATCTGGAAAGGGGAGAATAGCATGGAGATACTGATCGTAACAGGATTGTCGGGAGCGGGAAAATCCCAGGCGATCCATTTCATCGAGGATATGAATTATTACTGCATCGACAATATGCCGCCGGCGCTGATCCGGGACTTCGTCAACCTGGCGGCCCAGGACAAGATGACCATTGAGAAGGCGGCCTTCGTGGTGGATATCCGCGGCGGCGAATTCTTCTCCGATCTGGAAAACGTTCTGGAAGATCTGCGGCGTCACGATACGCCGTATCAGCTGCTGTTTCTGGAAGCCTCCGACGAGGTGCTGATCCGCCGCTACAAGGAGACGCGGCGCACCCATCCTCTGTCCAAGACCGGGTCCATCCGAGAGGGCATCGATACGGAGAGAAAGCGGCTGTCGGCCATCCGAAAGGAGGCCACCTATGTGGTGGATACCTCCAATATGAAGGCGGCCAAGCTGAACGAGGAATTGAAGGTGCTGCTTCTGGGCGAGGAGAGTAAAGAGAACTTTACCATTACGGTGGAATCCTTCGGGTTTAAGCACGGGATGCCCCAGGAGGCCGACTGGGTCTTCGACGTCAGGTTCATTCCCAATCCCTTCTACCTGGCCAGCATGAAGAACCTGACGGGAAACAGCAAAAAGGTTCAGGAATACGTGATGAAATTCCCTGAATCCCAGGCCTTTGTGAAGCAGGTCCACGATCTGATCGAACAGCTGATTCCCCACTACATCCGGGAAGGAAAGTACCACCTTGTCCTGGCCTTCGGCTGTACCGGCGGACAGCATCGGTCCGTGACCATGGCCAACAAGTTCGCGGAGATCTTCAAGGAAGAGGGAAAGCGGACGATTCTGATTCACCGGGATCTGGCGTAGAATGATCAAAAGTGAAAAATGTACAAAACCCCCTTTCGGGGGATTGGTGAGATATGGTATAATGGCAGTAAGCCGATCAATTCCGGATTTTTGTGTTGGAAAGAATCAGGCTTTATGTGGAAGAAAAGATTTGTAAAGGAGACGAATGAAATGGACAAGTTAATTATCAGCGCATGTATTTGCGGTGCGGAAGTTACCAAAGAACAGAACCCGGCGGTTCCCTATACGGTAGAAGAAATTGTTAGAGAAGCGAAATCCGCTTACGATGCCGGCGCAGCTCTGATTCACCTGCACGTAAGATGGGATGACGGTACTCCGACTCAGGACACCGCAAGATTCCAGGAATGCATCGACGCCATCCGCAAGGAATGCCCGGATGCCATCATCCAGCCCTCCACCGGTGGCGCGGTAGGTATGACCGACCTGGAACGTCTGGCTTCCACCGACGTAGTTCCCACCCCCGAAATGGCTACCCTGGACTGCGGTACCTGCAACTTCGGCGGCGACGAAATCTTCGTTAACTCCAATACCACCATCATCAACTTTGCGAAGATCATGAAGGAAAGGGGCATCAAGCCCGAACTGGAAGTCTTCGATAAGGGCATGATCGACCTGGCTCTGAAGACCGCTGACAAGAAGGGTCTGCTGGTTCACCCCCTGCACTGGGACTTCGTACTGGGCGTACAGATGAGCGCTACCATCCGTGACCTGGTATACATGGTAGAATCCATTCCCGCAGGCTCCACCTGGACCGCTACCGGCCTGGGCAAGAACGCTTGGCACATCGCGGCTGCTACCATCGCTATGGGCGGTCACGTAAGAGTCGGCTTCGAAGACAACCTGTACCTGGAAAAGGGCGTTCTGGCCAAGTCCAACGGCGAAATGGTAGAAAAGGCCGTTAAGCTGGCTAAGCTGCTGGGCAGAGAGATCGCTACTCCCGCAGAAGCTCGTGAGATTCTGGGTCTGGCTCCCTTGAAGTAATTCAGTACATAACGCTGACCAAACGAGAAACGAAAGACGCCGCCTATCGGGACGGCGTCTTTTTGTTGCCATGACGACATCTTTGCGGTACAATAAAAAGAGACAGCCGGATCCGTGTAACCGGCGCGAAAGGAAAGGCGAGGGAGAGAGAACATGTCATTTTCTTCGGAAACGAAACAGGAGCTGACGCGGATCAGCGCGGAAAAGAAGTGTTGTCAGCTGGCGGAGATCGCCGGTTTTTTACGCATGTGCGGCAGCATCATGCTGATTGGAGGACGCATGGGCGTCCGGCTGACCACCGACAGCCCCGCTACGGCGCGGCTGTTTGCCAAGCTGCTGAAGAGCTATTTCGATACGAAGGCCGACCTGAACGTGGAGGAAACCACACCGCTGAAGAAGGGCCACGCCTATCAGCTGATCATCACGCCGGACATGAATGCCGACCTGATCCTGCGGGAGACGGGAATTCTGGGCGTCAAGGAAGGCTCCAACTACATCACCGACGGAATCAAGCCGGAGCTGATCCGGAAGAAATGCTGTAAAAAGGCGTACCTGCGGGGGATTTTCCTGGGTGCCGGAACCATCAGCGCCCCGCAGAAGGGGTATCACATCGAGTTCGTCTGCAGCAGCGAATACCTGGCGGGTGACGTGAAAAAGCTGGTCAACAGCTTCGGACTGAACGCCAAGGTGACCCAGCGGAAGGAACAGTTCGTGGTCTATCTGAAGGACAGCGAGCAGATCATCGATCTGCTGAACATCCTGGGAGCTCACGGCCAGCTTCTGGCCTTCGAAAATATCAAGATCATGAAAGAGATGCGCAACAAGACCAACCGGATCATGAACTGCGAAAGCGCCAATCTGGACAAGACGGTGAACACCGCCGGACGGCAGATCGAGGCCATCGAAAAGATACAGAGGACCCGGGGGATGGCATCTCTGCCGCCCAAGCTATTGGAAGCGGCAAACCTGCGGTTGGCTAATCCGGAAGCCACGCTGGCGGAGCTGGCGGAACTGGCCGATCCGCCGCTGGCCAAGTCGGGATTGAACCACCGGCTGAAGAAGATCGAGGAAATCGCCGGAAAGATTCAGGAGCCGTAGTGGCTGTTTCTGTGGCGCTCTCCCTGGCTGGTCTTCATCTGAAGCAGCTTTCGCAGGGTGAAGTCCACGGATAGAATCAGGCTCATGCCTACGGCGATGCCCAGAGCGCAGTACAGCGTCGAAGAACCGAAGGAACCGACGCCATCCCATTGGCCGCCCACGGCGCAGCTCATGGTGTAGAACAGGGAGCCGCCGGGAATCAGCGGAACCAGCGCCGGAATGTAAAAGACGGTGGACGGAGCCTTCTTCACCCGGGCCATGGCCTCCGAGTAGACGGTGGCGAAGGCGGCTGCCGCAACGGAGGACAGAAACACCGTTTCGCCGAAGAAAGAAGCGGCGATCATATAGACGCCCCAGTCCAGGACGCCGCCCAGAACGGCCAGAGGAAGCAGGTTCCGCCGTACGTTGAACATCAGGGAGAAGCCCATGGCGCCCACACCGGCCGTAAACAGCTGAGCGGCAGCGCTCAGCGAGGCATCGCCGGCCATGGCGTAGGCACCGCCAGTGAAGAACATGGCGGCCATGAAGCCCAGGGCCAGGGCCGCGGCCCAAAGCAGGGCTTCCACCAGGCGCATCAGTCCGGAGATGGTGTTTCCCACCAGGACGTTTCTCACGGCGTTGGTGAGGGCGATACCGGGAATCAGCAGCATGATGCAGCCGATGAGGATCTTATCCAGATGAAGAATGGGTAGGAGACCGGCGCAGAGGCTGGTAGCCACGCCCACGATGACGGAGCAGAGGAGGTTGAAGCTCATCTGATTCATGGAAATGGGCAGAAGCCGCTCCTGAAACCAGCAGATCGCCAGGGCAAACAGAGCGGCCATACCGCCGTCCCACAGGGTTCCACCGAAGAACATGGTAAAGCCGCCGGCAGCCAGAACGCTGCCCAGATAGGAGGTCCAGGGGCTGGGCCGGGATGTTTCGATGGCGCGGACCTCCTCTTCCAGCGTTTCCGGAGCGATCGGATCGGCGCAGCATCGGCGGCTCAGCTCGTTGAATCGTTCGATTTTGATGAAATCCGTTCCGCCGGACGTCATGACCCGGCGGGTCTGGGTCAGCTCTTCGCCGTCGGGCATGCCCATGGTGACGATGATGCAGGAGGTGATGACGAAGACGTTCATGTGTTCCGCGCCGCAGGCCAGACCCATGCGGGCGATGGTGTCTTCCACTCGGGTGATTTCGGAGCCGCTGACCAGCATGGCTTCGGCCATATTGAGAAGACCTGTGAGCAGGTCGCTATTTTTTTTACTGTTGTTCTGTTCCATACGTTGTATTCCTTAAAGGCGCGCAGAGAGTCCGGCCGGAACGGGAAAAGCGCGCATACGATTTCCGGCGGATGTATTGTATAACGATTTCTTTGCGTTGGCAAGAGTAATCTGAGAAAAATTTCAATCAAAATTCTTTAAATTTGTCAAAAAATAAAACGAAAAATGAGAATCGTCGAAAAAATATCCGAATCTATTCTTCGTTGCATTTCCAGAGATTTCATGTATACTGTTTGTAGAGATTTCTATGACAAATGATAGAAAGGTAACGACATGAAAACTTTGGAGGAGGCCAGAAGGGAGTTTTCCTTTTTGGAGGATCACATTTATTTGGATACGGCCACCACGGGGCTGGCCTGGGACGGTCAGGCGGAAGCCGCCGGCGGATTTTACACCGACGCCAAGCGCATGGGCTACGTAGGAAGCAACGTCTGGAACGGAAAGGAACAAGCGGTCAGGAAGCGGCTGGCGAAGCTGCTTCACGCAGTACCGGAGGAGATCTACTTCTATTCCAGTACGACGGAATTCGTCAACCTGATAGCCCACAGTCTGACGCTGTCGCCCGGCGATCAGATTCTGATGGCGGAAGGCGAATATCCGGCCATCACGGCTCCCTGGGAGTTTTTACGGGAGCGGGGCGTGGAAATCGTTCGACGATCCGTTTCTTCGGAAGAAACGCGGCAGCAGGACCTTCTGAGAGGTCTGACGGAACGGACCAGACTGGTGCTCCTGTCCCACGTCCAGTACACTACGGGAACGAAGGCGGATCTGGCGGCTGTGGGAAAGGACTGTCACGAGGCGGGAGCTTTCGTACTGGTGGACGGAACCCAGGGGCTGGGAGCTGTTCCGGTGAATCTGGAAGATGTGGATTTTTACGTGTCTTCCACGTTTAAATGGATTTTGGGAGCCTTCGGACTGTCGGTGGCCGTGGTGAAGAAGGAAGCGGAGAAGCAGCTGAGACCGGCCTACGCAGGGTACGGAGGAAACAAGCTGCAGTACACTTCCGTCAATTATCCCACGCTGTGGGCTCTGGACGCAGCGCTGGACCTCTTTGAGGAGGTGGGATGGACCCGGATTTACGATCAGGTGGCGCAGGTGACCGATTTCCTGATGGACGGGCTGAAAGATCTGGGAATCTCCGTTCTGACGCCACGGAACGCCAGGGCGGGAATCGTCAGCTTTCGCCATCCGCGAGGCGGGCAGATCGAACGGGCGATGGCCCAGCGGAAGATTTACTTCGCCTATCGGGATGGATATGTCCGGATCGCTCCTCACTTTTACAATACGGTGGAGGATGTTCGGACGATGTTGAATGCGCTGCGAGAGTGTTTAACGATGTCGGAAGGGAAATGATTCTTTTGGATTTTGCTCGAGAAAATGCGTAAAAATATCGTTGCATTTTCAGTAAAAATATGGGAAAATAATAACGTTAGTACGTTCGGTTTCGAGATGGATGCGATTCTCGAAAGCCGGTAGAGAGGATGTCAGGGAGGAAAAGCTATGAGATTATACACATACAAAACGGACAAAAAAGGAAAGGAAATCGTCGGCGTTGGGGATTCCGAGGGGAAGTTTATCCATCCGCTGTCCAGCTTCGGCATGGAGTATAAATCGGTTCTGGAGATGATCCGGAAGATGAAGGGCGCGGAGTGGGAACTTCTGAAGAAATCGGTCAACGAGAGAACCGAGGGCGTGGAAGTGTCCGACGTGATCCTGTGCGCGCCGATTCTCCAGCCGGCTCAGGACATCATCTGTCTGGGGATCAACTACATGGATCATGCGGAAGAATCCGCCAGATTCAAGAAGCTGGAGTTCGACGGAAAGCGGGAGTACGCTGTGTATTTCTCCAAGCGCGTCAATGAGACGGTACCTCCGGAGGGTGTCATTCCGGCGTACGAAGGTCTGGTAGACGGGCTGGACTATGAGGTGGAACTGGCTGTGATCATCGGTAAGGATGCGAAAAATGTTCCGAAGGAAGAGGCTTTCGATTACATCCTGGGTTATACGATTATGAACGACGTCAGCGCCAGAAATCTGCAGACCCGCCACAAGCAGTGGTACTTCGGAAAGAGTCTGGACGGTTTTACCCCCCTGGGTCCCTGTATCGTGACTCGGGACGACCTGCCCAATGTGGAGGACCTGAGCATCGTCAGCCGTCTGAACGGCGAGGTCCGTCAGAGCAGCAACACCGGCCTGATGATCACCGGCATCGCGGATATGATTGCCGAGCTGTCTTCGGGAATGACGCTGAAGGCAGGAACGATCATCGCCACCGGAACGCCGGGCGGCGTGGGCATGGGCTTCGTACCTCCCCGTTTCATGAAGAAGGGCGACGTGATCGAATGCGAGATCGAAGGCATCGGCATTCTGCGCAACGTGGTCGGCGACTGAGGCGACGGATCAGCGGTACGGAGCATATCACCGCATGCCATAACATCATAGAATGAAAGAATGTAACCTTCTCACCGATGGTTTGCTGCGGAGGGTTACATTTTTTATTGGAATTTTATCTATAACTTCGCAGAATACCGCATGACTTCTTTGGGATTTTTGTATAAAATAAGAGAAACAAGACTGACAGTATGAAGGGGAAGCGAGGAGGAAAAGAACCGATGAAAAAAGCAGTGGCTCTGTTGTTGACCGTCGTTCTGATGTTCGGATTGACTCTGCCTGCCTTTGCAGCGGAGATTTCTTATCCGACAATAGAATGCGTTGTTCAGGAGATTCAAAAATACGGGAATATTGTTCTGGATGTAAAACCGGAGAAGTTGATGAAGGCCGGCTACGACTACGGCGATATGCTTGCTGTGACCGTTGACGGAACGACGTATCAGATCCCTCTTTGCACCAATTATTCCGATGTGGACATCGGTTCTTATGTGGCCTGCAATGGCGACGGTCTTCTGACACTTGCCATCAATATGGGCGATTTTGCCACTGCCAGCGGCATTGCCGAAAGGGTCATCGCTGAAGACAAATCGGTGACCTGGGTGTTTTCCGGCGGCAAGAATTTGGAGAACCTAACGGTTTCTCTTTCCATGGCCGAGAAGGGCGGCTACCACGACCAGTATCTCATCCACCAGCTGGTGAGAACCAACGATCGGGCGGACTACGATTCCGACAGGATATTTGCGAACTTCCGCAATATCGCTTCCGGCGATCTGGGTGATCGTGCTCTGTTCCGCAGCAGCAGCCCTGTCAATAATGAATTGGGCCGTGCCGCTTATGCCGATGATTTTGTTGAGGCCAACGGTATCCGGACGGTGGTGAATCTGGCCGATACCGATGCGGATATCGCCGGTTACATTGCTCAGGAGGACTTTGATTCTCCCTATTATGCGTCTCTGTATCGGGCCGGCAAGGTGAAGGCTCTGAATCTGAGCGTAAACTTTACGGCCGAGGATTTCCAGGTCGGTCTGGCGGAAGGGCTGCGCTTCTTAGCCGTCAATGAGGGACCGTATCTGATTCACTGCACTGAAGGAAAGGATCGGGCCGGCTTCGTTTCTGCATTGCTGGCTTCCTATATGGGTGCGTCCTATGATCAGGTGGTGGAGGACTATATGCAGACCTACATCAACTACTATCATTTGGAGAAGGATACCGAACAGTACGATGCGGTAAAAAGAAGCAACATCGATGCCATACTGCAGAGGATTACAGGCGCTTCCGACGGCGTGGATCTGTCTCAGGTGGATCTGGCTGATGGCGCTCGACGCTATGTGAAGAGCCTCGGCCTGTCCGACGATGAGTGCGAGGCGCTGCGGATCCATCTGGCGAAGGACGATCCGGCTCACGTCGATGCAGAGGCGGATGAGCCTGGGACCGATACGCCTGCGACCTATACGGTGGCAGCCGGTGACTGCCTGTGGAAGATTGCCCGAAAGATGTACGGAACAGGGACTCGTTGGAAAGATATTTATGAGGCAAACCGCCAAATCATCCGCTCTCCCCAGCGAATCTATGTCGGCCAGGTGCTGACGATTCCGGCCGTCGGGTTCTGATACACCTGAAAATGCAGAGGCTACCTGACGGCAGAAATCAAATTTGAGAAACGATATTGAAACCATCGTCATCGAATTGAGTCGTCGAATCGAAGAGAGATATTTTGAAAAATAAAAACCCTGAAATTATTTTAATTTCAGGGTTTTTTGATGGTACACCCGACAGGGTTCGAACCTGCGGCCTTCAGAGTCGGAGTCTGACGCGCTATCCAGCTGCGCTACGGGTGCATGATATGTGATGCGTACTCCGCATAACATATATATGATATACTGAAACGAAGATTTTCGCAAGTGTTTTTTTATCACATTTCAAATTCAGCGGAAGCGCGGCGTCGCCCGCCGCGCCACCATACAAAACACAGCGGAGCGGGGAGCCAACGGCCTCGAAAAACCGGGGTGTGGCTCCCCGTTTCGATCCGCAAATGCGGCGCGGCCGCGATTGCCGCAGTAATTCAAAAAAGAGTCAATTAAATATTGACAAATTGTTGAAATATGTTATTCTCATACTATACCGATATTGTGTTGTAGTGTGGAATGGAGAAAAGAAGAAAAGTATGAAAAAGGAAGAGGCGTACGAGTTTTTGTGCCGCATCGCGGAGGGGATCGCCATGATGTTCGGGACCAACTGCGAGACCATCATTCACGAAATGCACGGTCAGCGGATCATCAACCTTGCCGTATACAATGGTCATGTGACCGGACGGAAGGCCGGTTCCACCACCAGTATCTTCGGAAAGGACACGGCTCTGGAAGATGAAACACGGCAGAATCTGGATCTGGACTACCAGAACCAGATGGTGGTCACCCCGGGAGGACGTCAGATCAAATCCTCCACCTACCACATGCGCGGTGAAGATTATCACTATGCGATAGGGATCAATTTCGACATCACCGTACTGGATCAGATGCGTGGGATTTTGGACTACATGACCAATATCGAAGGAGATCTGCTGTCCAGCATCACGGAAAAAGATCAGACTAACATGGAAGCCATTTTCGATGCCTGCATGGAAATCGTCAACCGGCCGCCGGAGCGGATGAAAAAAGCCGAGCGGATGATGCTGGTGAAGCTCTTAAAGGAAAAGGGAGTATTCAACCTACAGCGCAGCGTGCCTTACGTGGCCGAGCGCATGGGCGTCAGTAAATACACCATCTATAACTATCTGAACGAACTGGAACAGGCGTAAGCAGAACGGATCAATGCAGCGACCGGATCAAAGAGCGGGCGAAACGTTGCAGCGACCGGATCAGAAGCCGATCATACCGTTCGTCGGAGGGAAAGAGTACGTAGAAGGAGTACATAGTATGAGAATCGTAGAAGCAAAGGAAGCCAGAGAGCGGCTGACTATGCCGGTGTGCATCGAGCTGATGCGCCGGGCATTTCGGGACCTGGAAAGCGGAAAAGCCAGCCAGCCCCTGAGAAGCATCGTCAAATTGCCCGGCGGCGATCCCTTTGGATTTATGCCGGCTTATCTGGGCGAGGACAGCTACTTCGGAGCCAAAGTCCTCAGCGCCTTCCACAGGAACATCGGAACGGAATATCCATCTCACAACGGCTACGTCATGATGTTTGAATCCCAGCACGGAACCTTCGTGGGCATGGCTGACGCCACCGTCATCACCGAAATCCGCACCGGCGCTGTCTCCGGCGTTGCCACTGACCTGTTGGCCAGAAAAGATGCTCACAAGCTGGCAATCATCGGCGCAGGCGCGCAGGGACGGAGCCATCTGGCAGCCATGACCTGCGTCAGAGAGATCACAGAAGCGGCCGTTTACGACATCCGTAAGGAGGCGGCGGAGAAATATGCCGAAGAGATGAGCGCAAAGTACGGGATTCCCGTCCGCGTTGCAAAGGACGCGGAGGATTGCGTGAAGGGAGCGGACATCATCTGCACCGTCACTCCCAGTAAAGAACCGTATCTGAAGAAGGAGTGGATCGCTCCCGGCGCTCACATCAACGCCGTCGGCACCTTCAGTCCCGTGACCCGGGAAGTGACCAGCGAACTGGTGGCTGCATCCCGACTGTATTCCGATCAGACGGAAGCCATGAAGAAGGAATGCGGCGAATACCTAATTCCCGTCAGCGAAGGCCGCATCGACGAAAGCCACATCGTAGGCTCCGTCGGCGAAGTGCTGCTGGGACGAGCTCCAGCCAGAGGAAACGACGAAGAGATCACCCTCTTCGATGCTCTCGGACTGGCCATCGAAGATGTCATGTGTGCAGCGTACCTGTGCACTGATATATAAAATGTAGTAAAAGTAGGAAAGAAGGAACACAAAAATGAAGAAAGCACTTGCACTGCTGCTGGCACTGGTCATGATGATCGGTCTGCTGGCAGGTTGCGGTACCACCACCGGCGGTGGTGAAGAACCCACAGCGACATCCGATACTTTCACCATGGCGTACAACGGCGTCGTTACCCTGAACTCCGTCATGACTCAGGCGTCCAACGACCACAATGTACTGTACTTACTGCAGACCCAGCTGGTTCGTTATTACGACGGTCAGGTGGAATGCGACGCAGCAGAGTCCTATGAAATGAGCGATGACGCTTTGACCTGGACCTTCCACCTGAGAGACGGTCTCGTATGGTCCAACGGCGAAGCTCTGACGGCAGACGACTTCGTTTACGGCACCAGATGCCTGCTGGATCCGGAACTGGGTTCTCCGCAGGCCAGCTCCTGGTTCATGATCAAGAACGCAGAGAAGTTCGCCAATGGCGAAGTAGGTTGGGAAGAAGTAGGAGTGAAGGCTCTGGATGAAAAGACTGTGGAATTCACTCTGGAAAATCCGCTGAACAGCTTCGACCAGACCGTCGCCTGCAAGCACATCTACCCGCTGAATCAGGCCTTCGTTGAAACCGTAGGCGTAAATAACCTGGGTTCCTCCGTGGACACCATTCTGTACTCCGGCGGTTACACCATGACCGAATGGGTCCTGGAAAGCTCCATCACCCTGGAAAAGAACCCCGCTTACTGGAATGCTGAAAACCAGTTCCCGGTACAGACCATCAAACTGCTGGAAGTGGAAGATCCCAACACCGAAGTAGCGATGTTTGAAAACGGCGAAGTGGATGCCATCGAAGAAATGGCTGCTCAGTACTATGACTATCTGAGCGATTACCTGTATGAAGTCAATGGCGGCGGCTTCATGTTCCTGTGGATGAACACCACCGGCGGCACCAGCGACGAATCCGCGAAGGTGATGGCGAACCTGAACTTCCGCAAGGCTCTGAGCTACGCTCTGGACCGCGAAGGCATCTGCCAGGCTGTGAACAGCGCCAACGCTGCTGCGACCCAGCCCATCGACCCCAACTTCCCGGGCCTGAACGGCGGAAGCTTCGTAGAGGAATATCCGGTAGAAAGCACTCCGACCTCCGGCGATGTGGCTAAGGCGCAGGAATACCTGGCCAAGGCTCTGGAAGAGCTGGGCTACACCGATGCAAGCCAGCTGCCTGCCATGAATATCGTAACCTGGGATACGGCAGAACAGAAGACTCTGGGCGAAGCCATCACCGACCAGTGGAAGCAGAACCTGGGCGTCAACGTTCAGCTGGAACAGTACGTCATCGGTACGGCCATCGGCAAGTTCTATGAAAAGTCCTATGACATCTTCCTGATCACTTGGGAAACCGACGTAAAGCCCACCGACCTGTTACAGGCCATGACCACCACCGGTGAAGCCAACCCCGGTATCTGGTCCGATCCGGAATACGATTCCCTGGTAGCTCAGGCCATCGCTGAACTGGATAAGGAAAAGCAGGCCGAACTGACCCAGAAGGCAGTTCAGGTATTCGTGGATGATACCGCCATCGTGCCTCTCTTCCTGGAAGGCTCTGTACACGCCAAGAAGGAATACGTTGACGGATTCGTCATCGGAGCCTCCGACGGCTTCCAGTTCCAGAACCTGGTTGTCAACAAATAACCCGAAACAGAACGCGTAAAAGGGAGCGGATTCGTTACCGCTCCCTTTGTCACTATCATTCAACCAGACCTCACAAGGAGGTACCCATTGAAAAAATACATCTTAAAACGACTGTTCATATCGATCATCACCATCTGGCTGATCGCAACCTGCTGTTTCTTCCTGCTGCGGACTTTGCCGGGAAATCCCTTCGCTACGCAGCAGCTGCTCAGCGTGGAAATGCAGCAGAGAATGATGTCCTACTACGGTCTGGACCGTCCGCTGATCGAGCAGTACTTTACCTTTATGAAAAATCTTCTTCACGGTGACTTCGGATCTTCTCTGAAATACACCGGCCAGTCGGTCAACGGCATCATCGCCAGCACCTTCCCCGTGTCGGCGCAGCTGGGACTGCAGTCCTACCTGATCAGCTTCCCCATCGGAATCCTGTTCGGCATCATCGCTGCCCGCCATCGCGGTCGTCCCATCGACTATTCTCTGGTCGCCTTTTCCGTCCTGGGCGTTTCCGTCCCGGTGTTTGTACTGGCGTCCCTGTTACAATATACTTTCGCCATCAAGCTGGGCCTGTTCCCTGTGGCTCTGTGGTCCAGCATGAAGCACACCATCCTTCCCACCCTCACCCTGGCCATCGGTTCCATCGCCAGCAAGACCCGCCTCATGCGGACCTTGATGTTAGAGGTCATCACCGAGGATTACGTAAAGACGGCCAAGGCCAAGGGCCTGCCCACATGGAAGATCGTGTGGAATCACCAGATCAGAAACGCCATCATTCCCATGATCCCGTCGTTGGGAATGGAGATCGTCTCCATCCTGATGGGTTCGTTTGTCGTGGAACAGATCTTCTCCATCCCCGGCATCGGCGCGTATTTCGTCAACTCCGTCCGAAGCCTGGACTACACCATGACTCTGGGACTTACGGTATTTTTGGGAGTCTTCGTGGTTTCGGCCAATTTCATCATCGACCTGATCTACGGACTGGTGGATCCCCGGATCCGCGTAACGAAGTGAGGTGAACCACATGTCTGCAATTACATCCAAAGATTTTACACCCCTGGCAAACGACCGGGACATGACAGACGTGATCGTTCGTCCGTCAGTCAGCTACTGGAAGGACGTGTTTCGCCGCATCCGCACCGATAAGGTGGCGGTAATCAGCTTCGTTGTCATCGCGGTCATCGCGCTGTTTGCCATCTTCGCACCTGTGGTGTGCGCTTACGATTACGATACCACCAACATGACACAGACCAACCTGTCGCCCGGCGGCGACCACTGGTTCGGCACCGATTCTCTGGGCCGAGACCTGTGGGCTCGCGTCTGGGTGGGAGCACGGATCTCCCTGATGATCGGCCTTTGCGGTGCCATCGTTCCCCAGCTGGTAGGAATCCTGCTGGGCGGCGTCGCCGGTTACTTCGGCGGCTGGATCGACATGCTGATCATGCGAATCATCGACGTGGGTGCCTGCATTCCGTCCCTGATCTACGTGACGCTGATCATGCTGTACTTCGGTTCCGGCCCGGCGGCCATCGTTCTGGCCATCGCCATGTCCTTCTGGATGGACTCGGCCCGGGTGGTGCGTGGACGCATGCTGCAGTTCAAAAACCGGGAATTCGTTCTGGCGGCCAGAACGCAGGGAGCTTCGTCCTTCCGCATCATCTTCCGCCACATTTTGCCCAACATCCTGGGACAGCAGGTGGTCAGCATTTCCTCGGCCATTCCCTCCGCCATCTTCCTGGAAGCCTATCTGAGCTTCATCGGACTGGGAGTGGCCTCTCCCATGACCTCCTGGGGTCAGCTGTGCCAGCTGGGAGCGTCCTATTACCGGCTGTATCCCTATCAGCTGTTCATTCCGGGAGCCTTCATCAGCGTCACCATCCTGGCGTTTTACATCTTCGGAAACTGCCTGAGAGACGCCCTTGATCCCCATCTGAGAGACTGACAGGAGGAAACATCATGAAAGAACATTTACTGGAAGTCCGCGATCTGCGGGTTTCCTTCGATACGTATGCCGGTGAGGTACAGGCGGTCCGCGGCGTCAACTTCTATCTGGACAGCGGCGAGACACTGGCCATCGTCGGCGAATCCGGCTGCGGAAAATCCGTCAGTGTCCAGACCATGATGCGCCTTCTGCCCATGCCTCCGGCTCGGCTGAAGAGCGGCGAGATCATCTACGAGGGAAAGGACATCGCTCCGCTGACCGATAAAGAGATGGAAAACTATCGGGGCAAGGAATTCGCCATGATCTTTCAGGATTCCATGACCAGCTTAAACCCCACCATGAGAGTGGGAAACCAGATGTGCGAGGGCATCGTGCGCCACCGGAAGGTGTCGAAGGAAGAGGCCCGAAAGATCGCCGTGGACATGCTCGGTCAGGTGGGAATCCCCAATCCGGAAGCGGCCTTCCGCCGCTATCCCCACACCATGTCCGGCGGTCAGCGCCAGCGGGTGATGATCGCCATGGCCCTGTCCTGCAATCCGAAGATCCTCATCGCCGACGAGCCTACTACGGCTCTGGACGTGACCATGCAGGCCCAGATTCTGGACATCATGAACCGACTGAAGGACATCCACCATACGGCCATCATCCTGATCACCCACGATCTGGGCGTGGTTGCCCAGATGGCGGACCGCATCGCGGTCATGTACGCCGGAGAGATCATGGAGTCCGGCGATGCGCGGCAGGTGTTCTATCAGCCGTCCCATCCCTACACCTGGGGCCTGTTGGGCGCCATGCCCAACCTGATTCAGGACGTGAAGAGTCAGCTGTACACCATCCCCGGAACGCCGCCGGATCTGTATGCGCCGCCGGTGGGCTGCCCCTTTGCGGCCCGCTGCGAGTATGCCATGGAGGCCTGCCTCAAGGAGGAACCGCCGGAATTCGCGGTGGAGGGCGGCCATACCAGCCGATGCTGGTTATTGGATCCCCGGGCGCCTCAGGTGACGCCGCCGGAAGGCATTCCCGCGCTGAAGAAAGGAGGGAACGATCATGAGTGAGACACTGCTTCAGGTCACCGGACTGAAAAAGTATTTCAACGTCGGAAAGAAACAGATCCTGAAAGCCGTGGACGACGTTTCCTTCTCCATCGAAAAGGGAAAGACGCTGGGCCTGGTGGGAGAATCGGGCTGCGGAAAGACCACCGTGGGCCGGACGCTGCTGCGAATCTACGAGCCGGACGGCGGAACGATCCTGTTCGACGGACAGGACATCAGCCACGTGTCCAAACAGAAATCCAGGGAACTGACGAAGAAGATGCAGATGATTTTTCAGGATCCCTACGCTTCGCTGAACCCCTTCTTCACGGTGGGTGAGATCGTGGCCGAAGGGCTGCAGATCCACAAGATCTGCAAGAGCCGCGCGGAAGAACGGGAACGGGTCAACGAGCTGTTGACCATGGTGGGCCTCAGCAAGGACCACGCCAACCGGTTTCCCCACGAGTTTTCCGGCGGTCAGCGCCAGCGCGTGGGCATCGCCAGAGCCCTTGCGTTAGATCCGGAGTTCATCGTCTGCGACGAGGCCATTTCGGCTCTGGACGTATCCATTCAGGCTCAGGTGGTCAACATGCTGATGGAGTTCCAGCGGGAGCTGGGACTGACCTATCTGTTCATCGCCCATGACCTGTCCATGGTGCGTCACATCGCGGATCAGACGGCGGTCATGTATCTGGGAACGCTGGTGGAGTACGGAGATACCAACGAAGTGTATTCCCATCCCGTCCATCCCTATACCCAGGGACTGCTGTCGGCGGTGCCGGTAGCCGACCCGGACTACGAGAAGACACACCAGAGGATTCCCATGGACGGCGAGGTGGGAAGCCCCATCAACCCCAAGCCGGGATGCCGGTTCTGCGGCCGCTGCCGCAAGGCAACGGACATCTGCCGGACGGAGACGCCGGTACTGCGGGATATGGGCGGTGGCCACAGGGCTGCCTGCCACAACGTGTAACAAAGGAGAAAGGAGAGCGTCGGCGGAATCGTACCGCCGACGATGAGATACTATGGCTTTAACGACACAGGAAATGGTTAAGATCGCGCTGGATCTGGTGGGCTACGATGAGCTGCCCATCGACTCTCAGCTGACGGTTCCCGGCGAGAACATCACGAAGGTTCTGGCCGGTATCGACATGGGAACGGCGGAGATCATGCTGGCAAAGCAGCTGGGCTACGACTGCGTATTCCGTCACCACAATCTGACCTCGAAGATGGGCCGCCTGGGCGAGCTGGTCTGCGAGGATCACTACAAGAAGCTGGTGAAGAACGGCGTTCCGGTGAATGTGGCCCAGAAGGTGATGGCCTGCCGGAAGCAGGAAGTGGAAATCATGTTCCACGGAAACAATTTCGAGGGCGCCGGTCAAACGGCAAAGCTGCTGAATATGCCCTTCGTCGGCCTGCACACGCCTGCCGATCTGCTGGGAGAGCGGACGGTAGAGGCGAAGATCGCCGAAGTCTACGCGGCGAAGGAAAACCCCACGGTGGGCGATCTGTTTGATGCCATCATGACCATCCGGGAGTTCAAGGAAGCCTCCGACGGGCAGCGCCCCGTCATCTGGGTAGGCGACAGAGACAGCTACGCGGGAAAGGCCGTGGTGGAATTCTCCGGCGGTCTGGCTCCCGAGTGGGAAGAGGTGAAGGCCTACGTGGATGCCGGTGTGGGAACGTTCATCAGCATGCACATGGATAGCGGTATCGTGAAAAAGCTGCGGGAGGACAACCGGGCCAACGCCATCATCTGCGGCCACATGGCTTCCGATTCCATCGGCATGAACATCATTCTGGAGGCCTGGAAACAGGCGGGCGGTATCGAATACACCTGCATCGGAGGCATGGTGTAGGAGGAACGATATGGACAGAATTCTGATTCAAAACGGTACGGTGATCGATGGCAGCGGCGCACCGGGATTTGTGGCGGACGTTCTGATCGGTGACGGACGGATTCTGAAAATCGGGCCGGAGCTGGGCGACCGGCCCGACTGCGCCGGTGCGGAGATCATCGACGCCGCAGGAAAGCTGGTGACGCCGGGCTTCATCAACATGCACTCCCACGCGGATTGCTCGGCTGCCATGTACCCGAATATGGAAAGCACTCTGGGCCAGGGCGTAACCACGGAGTTCACGGGCCACTGCGGTCTGGGCGTAGCCCCCATCAAGGAACACTGGCTGTATATGTTTCCGGAGAAGAAGGCCTTCCGTCAGGTCAATCCGGAACCCATCGGCGGAATCAACCCCTACGGCGCCTACATCGTTCCTGCGGAGCGCATGCGTCCTGCCTTTGAGCGGGCGTACGGCCAGAAGCTGGACTGGGCCACCTTCGGGGAGTTTCTGGATCACCTGCGCAGGGTAAGAACCGGCGCCAATCTGGCGACGGTGGCCGGACAGGCGCACATTCGTCTGCAGGCCATGGGGCTGGACTACAAGCGTCCGGCTACGGAGGGGGAGATCCGCGCCATGGAGGACAGTCTCGAGGAAGCCATGGACGGCGGCGCTCTCGGTCTCGGTCTGGGACTGGACTATCATCCGGGGCTGTACGCGTCCCGGGAGGAGCTGCTGCGGCTGATGACGCTGGTGGCCCGCCGGGGCGGCATCGTGACGGCTCACACCAGAATGCGGCCCAACGACTATTATCAGCACAAGGCCAACGTGTACGAAAGCTACCGGGAATTCATGGAGCTGGGGCTGGAAAGCGGAGCGCGGATTCACATCAGCCACATTTCCAACGCCTTCGAAGTGACACCCAAGGATGACGCTATGGAGAAGAAGGGGGTACGGCGGACGCTGGCTCTGCTGGGACAATACCGGGAACAGGGCCTTTCTGTGACCTGGGACGTGATTCCCTACGGTGCCTTCGGACCGTTCCACTATCCCATGGCAGCCTCCATGTTCCAGCCTTACGTGGAGCAGTGCGGCGGCGTTACGGCCTTTGCGGAGGTGCTGAAGGTGGGCAATTACCGCCAACTGATCGCCGAAGAGATCCGCGGCGGCAACCACGCTTCCCGCGGGATTTTCACCCGATTCAATCCCAAGGGCGACCCAGAATGGGATACGCGCCAGCGGTTTACCAGGACGAAGGATGAGACGCTTGTGGGAAAGACGATCCGCGAGGCAGCAGGAGGCAAGGATAGCCTGGACTTCCTTCTGGATCTTCTGGCGGAGGATCCTCAGGCCAGCATCATTCAGCTGAGCCGCCGTCCGGAGCACACGCCGGACCGGGATGAATTCGTGGAGCAGCAGGACGCCACCATCGGTCTGGACACCTGGACCTTCGATTACGACGCCTGCTTAAATGAGGAAGGGATGCCGCTGGAATGCGGTTCTCCGGCCACCTACGAGGGAATGACCGCCTTTTTGGAACGGGAAAAGGCCAGGGGAGTTTCCGTGGAAACCACCGTGCAGAAGCTGACCTCAAACGCGGCCCGGTGCCTGGGATTGACGGATCGGGGGCTGATCCGGGAGGGATATGCAGCGGATCTTTTAGTGGTGGACTACGATCATTTTTCCGCCTGTCAATGTCTGGCCGATCCGCGTCACGGAGCCCGGGGGCTGGATTACGTTATTGTAGGAGGGCAGGTTGCCGTCCGTCAGAAGATACATACTCATGTCCGCAGCGGAAGGATTCTGCAGGCGGAAAAGGGGTGAAGTGAAATGAAATACGATTTTGAGACCATTGCCGATAGCATCGACTACGGCTTTGGTACGGATTTTAACGAAGAACATACCACGATGGCAGGAGCGCAGCTTCACGTGAAGACGGCACCCTGCATTAGCGATGCTCTGGCGCGACTGTCCCAGGCTGGCCTCTACGGCTGGACCAGCTCGGAGGATCCCCGGTACATCGGCGCTATCGTGAACTGGATGAAGCAGGTTCGGGACTGGGACGTTTCACCGGAGTGGATCGTGCCGTCCTACGGGATTTTGCAGGGCATGTGCGCCTGTATGCGGGCCTTCAGCCAGCCGGGAGACGGCGTCATCGTCCAACAGCCCACCTACGTTTTGTACATGCGGGAAATATCCCGATGTGAGCGTCGTCTGGTGAACAATCCGCTGGTCCTGCGGGACGATCACTACGAGATGGACTTCGCGGATCTGGAAGAGAAGATGAGGGATCCGAAGAACAAGCTGATGATCCTGTGCAATCCCCACAATCCGCTGATGGACGTCTGGTCTCCGGCGGATCTGGAACGGGTGGCGGAGCTGGCCAATCGGTACGGCGTGGTGGTGATCTCCGACGAGATCTTCGCGGAGCACGCCTTCGGCGCGGAGATGGTTCCCTACGCTGCGGTGAAGGGCGCTCGGGATCACTGCGTGGTCTGCACCAGCCTGGGAAAGGCCTTCAATTTCACGGGAACCAGCCACGGAAACATCATCATCCCCAACGACGAGCTGCGGGAGAAGTACATCGAACAGCGCAACAGCGACCATTACAACAGCCTGAGCCCCTTCATGCGGGTGGCAACGCTGGCCGCTTATACCCCCGAGGGAAAGGACTGGATCGACGCGCTGATGGAGTTTACGAAGGAAAACGAGCGGATCGTCCGTCGGTTTTTGGAGGAAAACCTGCCTCAGGTGAAGGTGATGCGCCACACGGCGGGAACGCTGTTATGGGTGGACTGGCGCGGTTACGGTGATCAGAATAAGGTGAAGCGGCTGTTTGACGCCGCCGGTGTGGAACCGGACTTCGGAGACAAGTACGGAGACGCGGGCCGCGGCTTCCTGCGGATGCAGATCGGAATGCCGGTGAAGGAGCTGACCGGCGCTTTGGAGCGGCTGAAAGCGGCGCTGGCGAACGTATAACGGCGGCTTTTCGTTTGTCATTCGTCCCAGTCCCGCCGCTTGTCCTTGCGGCGCTTTCCGAAACGGTCTTTATAAAATCTGCTGCGATCAGAATCGCTGCGCTCTTTCTTGTGGTGTTCTTTCTTGTGGCGGAAGATGTTGGCCGCTGGCGTCTCGTCCAGCTCGGTGCGGCTGTAACGGCGCTGATCGAATTCGTCAAAGGCCATGCCGAACAGGGCGGCTGCCACGTCCTCGGTGCTGTAGCCCAAAGGAGAACGCGCATCGCCGCAGCTTCCGTCGGAATGGGGCGAATCGGTGTCCGCTGCGTCGGAAAAGCCGCTGTCCAGGATCTGGCGGATCACCGGAATGTACTTTCGGTATCGGCCCTTGTCCATGGTCCGCTGAACCTTTTGGATGGCCAGCTCCACCCGGACGCGCTCCACATCCTCCAGCGTAGGAGCCTTCATGGGAAGGATCTCAGCCTTGGTGTAGCGCTGGATGGCCCGAAGACGGTAGTGATCTCTGCCGTAGACGAAGGAATAGGAGACGCCGGAATTGCCGGCGCGGCCCGTGCGGCCGATGCGGTGGACGTAGTATTCCTCGTCGCTGGGAAGGTCGTAGTTGAATACGGCGTCGATGCCGGTCACGTCGATGCCCCGGGCAGCTACGTCGGTGGCTACCAGCAGCTTCAGCTGCCCCTTGCGGAAGCGGTTCATGACGCGATCGCGTTCCAACTGCTTCATGTCGCCGTGGAGAGCCTCCGCCCGGAATCCGCGGCCCTGCAGGCCCTGAGCAACCTGGTCGGCCCGCAGCTTCGTGTTGACGAAGACGAGGCCCAGCTGAACGTTTTTAACGTCCACCAGGCGGCAGAGCAGCTCCAGCTTGTTCTGCTCCCGAACCTCCAGATAATACTGGTCGATGGTGGGAACGGTCAGCTCGCGATTCACCGTTTTCAGGTGAACGGGATCCTTCTGGTACAGAGCGGTCAGCTCCAGAATCTCCGGCGGCATGGTTGCCGAAAACAGCAGCGTCTGGCGATCTTCGGGGAGCTGCGCCAGAATGGCGTCGATATCCTCGCGAAAGCCCATGTTCAGCATTTCATCGGCCTCGTCCAGAACCACCGTGCGCAGGCTCTGAACCTTCAGCGTGTGGCGGCGCAGGTGATCGAGAATGCGGCCCGGCGTTCCTACGATGATCTGCGGGCGCTTCTTCAGCGCCATGATCTGGTGGTCGATGGTCTGACCGCCGTAGAGAGCCAGAACGCGGACGTCCTTTTTATATCGTGCAACTGCCGACAGCTCCTCGGCCATCTGGATTGCCAGCTCCCGGGTGGGGCACAGCGCCAGAACCTGAACGCCGGTCAGCTCCGGATCGATGGATTCCACGGCGGGAATGCCGAAGGCGCAGGTTTTTCCCGTACCGGTGCGGGCCTGACCGATGACGTCGCGGCCCTCCAAAATCGGCGGGATTGCCAGAGACTGAATCGGCGTAGCTTCTTCGAAGCCCATGCGGTCCAGTGCCTTCAGCACTTCCGCAGATAGGGGCAGATCGCTAAAAATCAATGGTTCCATATAATATCCTTTCCAAAGAAAAAGTGTTGTATCGATAAAGTCATAACTGTATCATTATACAACACTTGGCTTGATAACACTATTCTTTTTTACAGGGGGAGCAGAATCCCTGAAGGATCAGATCAATCAGATCCTCCCCGTTGGCCCCATTCAGAATGTTGGGGGGAAGCAGATGACCGGGGAGAGGGATCGCTTCATCACAGTATTCATGCGGATACTGTTCAAACAGATCCTGGGCAATGCCGCAGGAGCTCATCAGGATGATGGCGCCCAGCGCCGTGTTGATCTGACGAAGCTCACCGGTGTGAACGCCATCCTCCAAAATACGGCGTACCGTGTGAAATTTGAACTGCAGCATGTCCGTTACGGCCTGCTTCAGGCCGGGAAAATGGGCGAACTCCATGTGAAACTGAAGCGTTCCCATGGATTGGAGACCGACGCGCTGCCTTAGCTCGCGATCAATCTTGGTGATGGTCAGCAGCTTCTCCCGTGCGGAAGCGGTTTCCATGGCGCTCAGCGTTTCGCTGACGGTTTCTTTATAATAGCGACAGTACATCTCCAGAATGTTTTGGAACAGAGACTCCTTGCTGTCAAAATATTCGTAGACGGTTCCCTTGCCGATGCCGGCTTTCTGGGCGATATCGATGATCTTCGACTTTTCATAACCGTTTTCGAGAAAGACCGCCAGAGCCGCGTCCATGATGGCTCGTCGCTTTTTCTTCGTTTTTTCCTTCATTTCCATAACAAACCTCGGCGGAAGCGGGAGGGGGAGAAGGTCATAAGCCGTTCTCCGCCAGCCTCCGCAGTATCACTACCTGCCCTCTTCGGCAGCCCACTGCTGCTCCAGAGCGGCGATTTTCTCTTCGCGTTCCTTCTTCTTCACATCGCGGCGCTGACGACGGTCGTCGTTGGCTGCGTACATGACCGGAACCAGAACCAGGGCACCGATGGTGGAGCCCACCAGACCGCCCATGATGGATACGCCCATGGGAGCCAGGATCTCGCCGCCGTCACCCAGACCGAGGGACATGGGGATCATGCCCACGATGGTGGTCAGCGTCGTCATCAGAATGGGACGCAGACGGGTGCGCCCGGCTTCCACGATGGCTTCATCACGGCCCATGGTTTCGGAATTGATCTTGATGAATTCCACCAGCAGAATCGAGTTGTTGACTACGATACCGATCAGGATGACCAGGCTGGTGAACGAAATGATGGACAGCCGCATTCCCGTAAAGAACAGGGCCAGGAAGGCGCCGGACATGGCGAAGGGAACGGCCATCATGACGATCAGAGGCAGAACCAGAGATTCAAACTGAGCTGCCAACAGCATGTAGACCAGCAGAATGGCTACGATCAGAGCCAGAAACAGCTGGCCGAAGGCTTCGGTCATCTGCTCCTGCTGACCACCGTTGTCGTAGTAGTAACCCTCCGGGAAGGGATAGGTTTCCAACACTCGGTTCACATCTCTGGATACGGTACCCAGGTCCGTGTTGTCATCGGTGCTGGCGGTCAGAGTGATCATCCGCGTCTGATTCTGATGATAGATCTGGGTGGGCGAGTTGTCGAATTCAAAGTCGGCCAGCTGCCCTACGGGAACGGAAGTTCCTCTGGCCGTGGGAACCATGATCTGTTTCATGTTATCCACGGTCTTTCCGTAGGTATCGTTCAGCGACAGGTTGATCTCGATTTCTTCGCCGTCCACCTTCAGCTTGGTGGCTGTGCTTCCCGACAGGGAAGATTCCAGCGCGTTGGCCAGCTGGTAGGCGGTGATGCCGTAGTTGGCGGCAACGGAGCGGTTCAGCTTGACGCGGATCTCGGGGTTGCCCTCGGTGACGTCAGTGGACGCCTCGGCGATACCGTCGATCTGTTCGATCTGCGCCGCCAGTTCATTTCCCACGTTTTCCAGAATTTCAAAATCGGTTCCGTACAGGTACAGGGAGATTTCGCTTCCACCCATCATGGCGGACATCATGGAAGACTCGGCTACGGTGATATCCACACCGGCCACGGTGGAGAACTGCTTTTCTACATCCTTGACAATATCGGCGGTGCTGCGCTTTCTCTGCGTCTTATCCGTCAGAGAAACGGACAGGGTAGACGAGGTGGTCTGACCGCCCAGGAAGGAAGAGGAGGAGATGTCCACGGACACGTGCTCCGCTTCGGGAATGGTCAGCAGGTATTCTTCCAGCTGAGAGACGACGGCATTGCGGTCTTCCAGAGAAGAACCGTAGGGAGAATCCACCGTAACGGTGAAGCTGCCTTCATCGCTGGCGGGGATCAGCTCCGCGCCTACCATCAAAAGCAGCGACAGGGACAGGATGAAGATGGCGCCACAGGCCACAACCGTGCGGCGACGGCGCTTCAGCGCTGCCCGGATCACGTCCGTATAGAACAGGGAAAGGCTGTCGATGACCTTTGTGAACTTGGGGACCAGACGGAATTTATATCGCCTTGTACCGATGCGCATATAATCGGTGGAAACGTCTCTGCGCAGGATCTTGGAACACAGCATGGGAACCACGGTCATGGATACCGCCAGAGAAGCCAGCAGTGCGAAGATGATGGTGAAGCAGAAGTCCTTGAAGACCATGCCAGCCATACCGCCGCTCAGGGCGATGGGCAGATAGACCACGATGCTGGTCAGGGTAGAGGCCACGACGGACAGGAAGACCTGCTTGCTGCCCAGAATGGAAGCCTGGTAGGGATCGTTCAGATCCTGGTTGGTGCGGTAGATGTTTTCCAATACGACGATGGAGTTATCCACCAGCATACCGACGCCCAGGGTCAGACCGCACAGCGTCAGCATGTTCAGCGTCATTCCCGTGTAGTTCATCAGAATGAAGGTGGCCAGGAAGGACGTGGGAATGGAGATGGCGATGATGGCCGTGGAGCCCAGGTTACGCAGGAAGAGGAACACCACGATGATCGCCAGGATACCACCGGTGACGGCGGAGCTGGCCACGGAGGATACCGAGTTCTGGATGTAGTCCGCCTGGTCAAAGCCGATGGTGAAGGTCAGGTCGGGGTTGGTCTTTTCCAGAGTTCGAATCATCTTCTGTACAGCCTTGGATACTTCCACCGTATTGGAGGAGGACTGCTTCATAATGGACAGACTGATGGCCGTATTGCCGTCGATGCGGCTGATGGAATCCTGCTCCTGATACTGTTCCTGCACAGTGGCAATGTCGCCCAGACGGACGATTTCGCCGGTGGCAAGAGTGATGGGGTAGCGGCGGACGTCCTCCACCGATTCGAATTCACCGATGGTGCGGACGATCAGCTCCGTGCTGCCCCTGTTGATGTTTCCGCTGGGGCGGTTCAGGTTTTCGGCCGCCAGCATCTGGCTGATGGTGGACATGGACAGGCCGTAGCCCAACAGCCGCTCCTGATCCAGGGTGACGGCAACCTCCGTTTCCAGACCGCCGGTGACGGTGACGGAGGCAACGCCGGAGGCCCGCTCGAAGGAGCTGACCACGGATTCGTCCACCCGGTTATACAGCTGATCCAGCGACATGTCGCCGGAGACGTACACCTGCATGACAGGAGTGGAATTCATGTTCATCTTCATGATCATGGGGTCGGAAGAGTTATCCGGCAGATACCCTTCCACCAGAGCCACCTTTTCTCTCATATCCAGGGTGGCAAAGTTCATATCCGTGTCCATTTCAAACTGGACCATGACGACGGAGCTTCCGGCCATGGTCATGGAGACCATGGTGTCCAGCCCTTCCACTGAGGCGAGAGCGCCTTCAATGGGCTCTGTGATCATGGTCTCCACTTCCTCCGGAGA